>NZ_CP033922.1:4700000-5000000 GCF_003815715.1 Chryseobacterium sp. G0162
TGAGGCTGAGGGATGATTGGTGTTCCCATAAGGTTACCGAAGCTTCCTACATTAGAGATTGTATAGGTAGCCCCTTGAGTATCTTCCGGTCTTAATTTCTTGTTTCTTGCTCTGTAAGCTAAGTCATTGATCGCTTTAGCAAGACCTGAAAGTGATAACTGATCTGCATTTTTGATTACAGGAACAATAAGGTTTCCGTCTGGTAGAGCGGTTGCCATACCGATGTTGATATTTTTCTTTTTGATGATATTCTCACCACTTACAGAAACATTAATCATTGGGAAATCCTGAATTGCTTTTACTACAGCTTTTACGAAAATAGGCATGAATGTTAGTTTTTCACCTTCACGCTTTTCGAAGATCGCTTTGTTTTTGTTTCTCCATTTTACAACGTTGGTAACGTCTGTTTCAATGAAAGAAGTCACGTGTGGAGCAATTTGTTTTGCTTTCACCATGTTTTCAGCGATGATCTTTCTCATTCTGTCCATAGGAATGATCTCATCACCTGCAGCGGCAGTAATTGTTGCTGCGGGTGCAGAAACTGCTGGTTTTGGAGCCGTTGCTGTCTGTACAGGAGCAGCCTGTTGAGCAGGTTGGCTTCCTTTGTTAGCAACATATGCTAATATATCTTCCTTGGTAATTCTTCCTTCTAAACCGCTTCCCTTGATAGATTTCAGTTCAGTTTCAGAAATATTTTCCTGTTGTGCAATTGATTTTACAAGTGGAGATAAATAAAGATCTCCTGAGAATTCTACATTGGATGCAGCTGTTGTTTGTAAAGGCTGCTCAATGGTTTGTAATGTTTCAGTATCCGGAGTAGCTGCCGGTGTTTCAGTGGTTACTTCCTCAGAAGCAGAACCATCTCCTTCAATTTCTAAAATAGCAATGGCCTCACCTACTTTTGCAACTTCATCTTTTTGCTTTAAAATTTTTACGATTTTCCCCGAAACTGGTGTCGGAACGTCTGAATCTACTTTATCTGTTGCAATTTCTACTACAGAGTCATCCTCTTTTACGTTATCACCTTCATTGAATAACCAAGTGATAATTGTCGCTTCCATAACCCCTTCTCCCATGGAAGGAAGCAATAATTTGTATTCTGCCATTTTTGATTTTTAGATTTTGACAAATATATAAAAAAAATCGGTTTTTTTATGAAATATATAATTTTACATGAACTCAATGTAGATATTTTCACCTACATTCAACCCAAACAGGCTTTTAGCACCGTTTTTCTTACTTCCTTTATAGATCGTAAGCTCCAATAACTGACTGTCATTGAAGATTGCAGCAGACTGCCCATGAAATTCAGTCTCCCTTTCCCAGTCTGAAACTACTTCTGTGTGGCTGGAAAAGATCCTTGAAAGGCTTAGGTTTCTGAATTTTATAGTAAAACCATTGTACCCTTTGCTGATATTTTCAAAGAAATCTTGATTGATATTTGAGATTATATTTCCGAAATTGTCAATATAGGTAACTTCACCAATAATCATTCCTTCAGATTCATTATAAACAGCCCTTGGGAACATCAGTTGCTTTACGGAATCTATTTTTCTTCCAATTACTTCAGGAAGACCACCATTGGCAAGATGTACGGCTGCCGGAACAAAAATATCCGTAGAGGTGAAATTAATAATATCATCAAAACGGTTATTCAGTGTGATTTCATAGATGGCTTCCGGTTTAATATCAAAGAAGATAAGACTTAAAAGGCCGTTGTCTGCAGCCAGAAAGTAAGAACCATCAGCTTTATAAAGGATATTTCTTCTTGATTTATGGTAAAAACTGTCTACACAAAGGATATGAATACTTCCTTTGGGAAAATATTTATAAGCATTTCTTACAATATAAGACGTTTGTATGAGATTGAATGCCTGGATGTCGTGGGTTATATCAATAATATTAACCTCAGGATTTAGAGACAGAATTTTGCCTTTCACAGCGGCAACTCTGTAATCTAAATTTCCGAAATCCGAAGTAAGGGTAATAATTGACATGAGCAATTTATAGAATAGTGTAGTCTTGCAAAGTTATTTAAAATAAAAAGAAAGCCCGAAAGATTGTTGAAAAGAATTTGATATAAATTTGAAAAAAAGCTTTAATTTTAAAATCTAAAAATAAAAATACTGCATGTTTGAATTGACATATGATTTGGAAGATATCGATGCGAAAATCTTCTATGGAGTTAATAACCAATATTTCAACTTAATAAAATCAAGCTTTCCGACGATTAAGATTACTGGAAGAGACCATTATATTTTTGCGATGGGAAATCAGGAAGCTTTAGATATACTGAAGCAAAAACTGGATGATATTGTAAAATTTATCTCGAAAAACAACTCAATAGGGCTGAAAGACGTTGAAAATATCCTAAATATTAAAGACGAAAATGAAAAACAATTAGTCTTTGACCAGGATATCATCGTAAAAGGTGTCAACGGAAAAGTAATCAAAGCAAAGACGACCAATCTAAAAAAACTGGTAAAAGAAACAGAGAAAAAAGATATGGTTTTTGCGATTGGACCTGCGGGAACCGGAAAAACATATACCAGTGTAGCCTTAGCAGCAAGAGCTCTAAGAGATAAGGAAGTTAAGAGAATTATCCTGACAAGACCCGCTGTAGAAGCAGGGGAGAGTCTTGGGTTTTTACCGGGAGATCTTAAAGAAAAGCTGGATCCGTATTTACAACCTTTATACGATGCGCTTCGCGATATGATTCCGCATGAAAAACTGGAAGGTTTTATGGAAAAGAAAGTAATTGAGGTAGCTCCACTAGCTTTCATGAGAGGACGTACCCTTGATGATGCCTTTGTAATTCTTGATGAAGCTCAGAATACAACGCATGCCCAGATGAAAATGTTTCTGACAAGGATGGGGATGAACGCAAAGTTTATCATTACAGGGGATCCAAGCCAGATCGACCTTCCGAAGAACCAGCAGTCCGGGTTGAAAGAAGCCATGAGGATTTTGAATGGAGTGAAAGAGATTGGTTTTGTACATCTTACAGAAGAAGATGTGGTAAGACATCCTGTCGTAAGAAAGATTATTCTGGCTTATAATGATGAAGATAAAAGACTGAGAAATGATTAATTCTTTATAAGTAAAAGTTCTGTTAACCTTTTATTAACCTTCAAAAGTTGTCTTAAAATTTGTTAATTTGAAAAAAATAATTAGTTTTGCAAACCTTAATTAAAAACTAATTAACAATGAAAAAACTTTTACTTATTGCAGCGGTAGCTGTATTGGGAATTAACGCAAGCGCACAGTCTTTAAAATTCGGTCCTAAAGCAGGGTATTCATACTCTACATTAAAGTACAAAGCGGATGGGCATTCTGAAACTTCAGATCCTGTACATACATTTTATGTAGGTGGAATTGTTGAGTATAAATTCAATGACAACTTTGGAATTCAGGGAGAACTTTTATATTCTCCACTAGGAGGTAAAGTAAAGGTAGCTGAGGCTGATCCAGACGATCCAGCTACATTTTTTAACTTTAAATCAAAGCAGACGTTACATACTTTATTGATTCCTGTATCTGCGAAATATTTTATTACTGAAGGATTATCTGTTTCTGCTGGAGCAAGTTTCGGAGTGATTCTTTCTGCCAAAGCAAAATATACAGCTGATTTTGGAATAAGTGTTCCAGGATTTGAATTTAATGCAGATAGAGAAGAGGATATTAAAGACCAGACAAGTACTTTAAATATCGCTCCATTTGTAGGTGCTGAGTATGCTTTGGAAAATGGTTTATTCTTTGATGCAAGATATAACCTTGGAGTTTCTAACTTGGCTAAACACCCTGAAGGTGGTGAAAAAGCAACGAACAGCTTTATTCAGGTTGGTGTTGGTTTCAAATTCGGAGGAAACTAATTCTTAAGATTTAAAACATACAACTTATAGATAAGCAGGACAAAATATTTGTCCTGCTTTTTTGTTTTTAATAGGTGTCATTTATAGAAATATATCCCTGTGATGAAAATAATTAGTATTTTTGGGGCGTAAAATTTAAACTTAAAAAATGAAAAAGCTATTATTAGTAGGTGCTCTTGCACTTTTAGGAGGGGCTGCTCAGGCGCAGGAAGGTTTAAAATTAGGCGGACATATTGGTGTGCCTGTATCTGATGCGAGCAATGTATCTTCATTTACATTAGGAGTAGATGGAGCTTATATGTGGAATATTGCTAAAGGTTTTGACCTTGGGGTAACAACAGGATATTCTCATTTCTTCGGTAAAGATCACTTTGATGATTTCGGATTTATTCCTGTAGCCGTTTCCGGTAAATATAAATTTAAAGGAGCTCCTATCTTTGTAGGGTTAGACCTGGGATATGGTATTTCTACTAAAGATGGTATAGATGGCGGTTTCTATGCACAGCCTAAATTTGGATACCAGATGTCTAAAGGAGAATTATACATAGGATACCAGTCTGTAAGCAACAGACGTGATTACGGTTGGTACAGAGACAGCTGGAACATAGGTGCTGTTAACTTAGGATACAACTTCTTTATTAAATAAGAATATATTCAAATAAACATACGAAACTCTGGTCAAAGGCCGGAGTTTTTTATTGGCCAACATTTTAGATGTTATAGGATTTTGGGTATATAACTCTCTTGTACTGCTTTGAGAGGTTAAAATTAGTCTCGAATTATAAACATTTGTTTAAATTTTAACAGTTAATTCATTAAAAATTAACATTTTAACAAGAGTGTTTTGGCTCTCTTTTCCCAAATTATGCTGATTTTACGAAAATCTATAAATTTCAAAACCTAAACATATTAAGCTCTGGTTAAGGAATCGTTATTTTTTTATTCATAATATTGTGAAAAACTCAAAAGACTCTCTTGGATATGATTTATTTTTGTAAAAGCTTAAATTTTAACAATGATATTAATCACATTAACAAATTTTAATATTAGTGGATACGACTGTAAATTTGCCTCCAGAAAGTATTAAAAATTTTTAAAATGAAAAAAGTATTATTAGCGGGTGCTGTTGCACTTTTTGGTTTATCAAATGCTCAGATTGCTAAAGGAACTACATATTTATCAGGACAAGTTAGCTATTCTCAAACTGAAGATAACAACGATAACAGTAAAGTAGAAAGTATTAAAGTTCTTCCAACTGTAGGTTATTTCGTAAACACTAACTTAGCAGTAGGTTTAGGTTTAGGATACAAAAACGGTAAAAATACAGAAACTACTACTAGCCCAAGTGGAGCAACTGTAACTGAAATTGAAAGATCTAAGCCAGCATTTGTTGTAGCTCCTTTCGTAAGAAAGTACTGGACTTTAGCTGATAAATTATACATCTTCGGTCAATTAGAGGTTCCTATGGAATTTGGTCAAAATAAAGTAGAAGGTACTGCTACAACTACAACAGGAGGGACTACAACTGTTACTTCTGCTTCTACTAAAAATAACTACACTTCAATCGGTGTTAACGTTAAGCCAGGTTTAGATTACTTCTTAAACAAAAACTGGACTATTGAAGCTACTATCGGTGAATTTGGATACAACACTTCAAAAGAAAATGTTGACGGAGCTAAGAGAGTTAACGATTATAACTTCGGTTTAAACTTAAAAGCTGTAACTTTCGGAGTTAAGTATGTATTTGCAAAATAATAAACAAAGCATATAGCAATAGAGCCCTAGGATTATTATCTTAGGGCTTTTTTTACCTTATACTATTTAAAATATATAATAATCATGAAAAAAATCTTATTAGCATCTGCAATTGCTTTATTTGCAGGGCTTCATGCACAAACAAAATTTGGAGTAAAAGCAGGTTATGCTTTATCAACTTTGAATTCCAATGATGATAATTTTGAAATTGAAGGAATCAAAGCGAGTATGGAGTCAAAATCCGGCTTCTATGTGGGAGGATTGGTAGAACATAAATTCAATAATAAGTTTGCATTACAGGGAGAAGTTGAATATGCAAATCTGGGAGGTAAAGCAGTGGTTAAAGCGTATGGTGTTACGGTAACGGAAAAGCTTAACTTTAACAGAATTGTAATTCCTGTGTCCGCAAGATATTATGCTACGCCGGAACTAGGGCTTTATGCGGGGCCATATGTGAGCTTCAGAACCAATACAAAAGTTAAAATGGAGGTTAGTGGAGCACCTTCTAATCAGGCTGCTTTAAATGAAGGAGAGAAATATCTTGAAAAAACCTTTGATGACGGCCTTAAGTCTACAGAGTTTGGTTTATTCTTAGGAGCAGATTATACCCTTTATAAAGGGTTGTTTGTAGATGCCCGTTATAGTTTTGGTCTGACTAATATGATCAAGAATCCTGTAGATGGTGAAAAACTAAAAATGAACTTTTTCCAACTTGGAGTAGGTTATAAATTTAAATAATTCAATTAATAATCATGAAAAAACTATTATTAGCAGGTGCAGTAGCACTTTTCGGGCTTTCTAATGCCCAAATGACTAAAGGGGACTGGGTAATCAGTGGAAACACAGGAATGGGTTTTAATAACACTACAACTACAGTAAAAGTAGGAGGGAAGTCTACTGACGGTCCAAAAGTAAATACATTTTCAATTACGCCTTCCGTAGGATATTTCGTTATAGATAAATTAGCAGTTGGTATCGACTTAGGATATGTAAACACTACGACTAAATACCAAGGCCTTAAATCTGTAAATTCTACGTTTTCTGTAATGCCTACAGCTACTTATTATTTTACTAATTCCACTAAGTTTGTACCATTCTTAGGAGCAGGGATTGGATATGCGTCCAATAAAACAAAGTATTCTTTTTATAAAGACATCAATAATGAAGGGCTTGATCCTTTATTAATGCGAGATACAGAGGTTACTACAGATGGTTTGGCATGGAAAGTAAAAGGAGGGGTAACTTATATGGCTACTTCGTCTTTAGGAGTCAATTTAGGTATTTCTTATGACCAGTTTTCCAATAAGGAAACTATTATGAATACCGATGTTAAAACGAATATTAAAACTTTCGGGGTTAACGTTGGTTTCTCTTATTTTATCAAAGGGAAAGCTCAGAAGTCTGATAAATAATCAATTTGTTTAAAGATAAAAGATCAAAAAATCCGACTCAATTTTGAGTCGGATTTTATATTTTGATAAGATTGTTTCTGAGTTATTTTCCAAACATTCCACCCATTCCAGGCATGTTTGGCATTTTGCTCATCATCTGCATCATCTGTTTTCCTTGAGGTCCCTGCATCATCTTCATCATTTTACCCATCTGATCGAACTGTTTCATCAGTTGGTTTACATCCTCAATTTTTCTTCCTGCACCTCTTGCAATTCTGTTTTTTCTCTGAGTATTGATGATAGAAGGTTTTCTTCTTTCTTCCGGGGTCATAGAGTAGATGATCGCTTCAATGTGCTTAAATGCATCATCACTGATCTCTACATCCTTGATAGCCTTTCCAACCCCAGGAATCATTCCCATAAGGTCTTTCATATTCCCCATCTTCTTGATCTGGTTGATCTGCTTTAAGAAATCATCAAAACCAAACTCATTTTTAGCGATTTTTTTGTGAAGCTTTTTAGCTTCTTCTTCATCAAACTGTTCCTGAGCTCTTTCTACTAAGGAAACAACGTCTCCCATTCCCAGGATTCTGTCTGCCATCCTTTCCGGGTAGAAAAGATCAAGGGCTTCCATTTTCTCTCCTGTAGAAATGAACTTGATAGGTTTTTCAACCACAGAACGGATCGTTAATGCAGCTCCCCCTCTTGTATCACCATCTAATTTGGTTAGAACAACTCCGTCAAAGTTCAACGCATCGTTGAATGCTTTTGCAGTATTTACGGCATCCTGACCTGTCATGGAATCCACTACGAAAAGGGTTTCCTGTGGCTTGATGAAGTAATGTACAGACTTGATCTCGTTCATCATCTGCTCATCAATTGCTAAACGACCTGCGGTATCTACGATCACTACATCGTGATTGTTAGCCTTTGCAAAGTTGATTGCGTTTTCAGCAATAGTAGAAGGGTTGGTAGCTCCTTCTTCAGTATAAACAGGAACATTAATCTGTCCTCCTAATACTTTCAGCTGGTCAATTGCAGCAGGACGGTAAACGTCACATGCTACCAAAAGAGGCTTTTTATTTCTTTTTGTTTGTAAATAATTAGCAAGTTTTCCGGAGAAAGTAGTCTTACCAGAACCCTGAAGACCTGCAATAAGGATTACAGATGGTTTTCCTGAAAGATTAATTCCTTCCTGAGAACCTCCCATCAAATCCACAAGCTCGTCATGAACGATTTTTGTCATCAACTGCCCTGGAGTAAGGGAGGTAAGAACATTTTCGCCTAAAGCTTTATCCTGAACTCTTTTAGTAAGATCCTTTGCAACTTTATAGTTAACGTCGGCATCTACCAATGCTCTACGGATTTCCTTTACGGTTTCCGCTACATTGATTTCGGTAATTTTTCCACGTCCGGAAATATTATGTAATGCCTTGTCTAATTTATCCTGTAAACTATTAAACATATTTATTGTAAATTATAGGTTTGCAAAAATAAGGAATTTTTAAGAAACCTGAGTATGATAGACTTAATATTATAAGGATTTGATTAAAGTTAGAAGCTGGAGGCGGGGAGAAGGGGTATTTTTGAGGCCGATAATATAAAAGAGGGCTGTTTTATGGACTATTTAGATAATCTTAGGTGTTTTATAAAAGATTTAACGAAGGTGGGGAAGTAAGAGAAGGAAGTTTTCCTTAGATATTAAAATACAATATAACCTCCATCCTTTTTTTCTGCTTCCGGCTTCTAATGCATAGAAGAACTCAGAATAGTTTTGTTTCAAAAATTATAATCCTATTTTTGCAGCATGAATTTTCTTGATAGTTTCATTATTGTATTATTAATATCATTACTTAATATAATAGTATATATAATATTTAAAAAGTATTTGTACGGTAAACAGGATGCAGGAATGAAATTTCTTGTCATTAACCTGTCTAAGGATCTGATCTGGCTTATTGTGTCTTTAATAATCATAGACAAGACTAAAGCTAATTTTCTCTTTATAGTGATCTGTTTTCTCATCGCATCATTCCTTATTTATTTACCCATAATAAAACTCATTAATAAGTCTTGATTTTTTTGATGATAAAAATCAATTTTTAGTATTGGTAAAGTTTAATAAAATCGATATATTTGCACACGATTAAAAAAGAGATATGAACAGAAAAATTTCTTCATTATTTTTCGCATTTTTATTTGTGTTTATAAGCAGTTTAGCTGCAGCTCAACACGAATCAGAAGGAGAAGTATCAGCGGAAAAAGTAGAGAACAAAGAAGTGAAAGACGGCTTCAATGCGACCACTATGATCATGGAGCACATTGGTGATTCTAATGAATGGCATTTATGGACTACAAAAGATGAAAGTGGTGAAGAACATCACGTTTCTATCCCTTTGCCTGTTATTATTAAAGATAATGAAGGATGGCATACTTTTCTTTCTAGCAGTATTGCTCACGGACACGAACATGATGGGTATACTTTAGAGCACGGACAGGTAGTTTCTACTAAAGGAGTTGAAAAAGCTACATTATTTTCAATCATTAGTGGAAAGCAAAAATCAAACGAAGTGTTTTTTGATCTTTCAGTAACAAAAAACGCAGCTTCAATGTTCTTGTCAGTAATTTTTATGGCAGTAGTGTTCATAGGAATGGCAAGAAACTATAAAAAATCACAACTTCCAAAAGGTATTGGAAAATTAATGGAGCCGGTGATTGTATTTATCAGAGACGAGGTGGCTATTCCAAATATCGGGTCTGTTAAATATAAAAGATACATGCCTTATTTATTAACTGCATTTTTCTTTATCTGGATTAACAACCTATTTGGATTGATTCCTTTCTTTCCTTTCGGGGCAAACCTTACAGGTAACATTGCAATCACAGCGGTATTAGCTATTATTACATTGTTAATTACATTATTCAGTGCGAATAAAGATTACTGGAAACACATCTTTATGCCGCCAGTTCCAATCTTATTGTATCCAATTATGGTTCCAATCGAGATTATCGGAATCTTCACAAAGCCTTTCGCTTTAATGATGCGACTTTTCGCTAACGTTACAGCGGGACACATTATGATCTTGGCGATCGTTTCATTGATCTTCATTTTCAAAACTCCATTATTAGGATTTGCATCTGTACCATTAGCATTATTTGTTTCAGTATTGGAATTACTGGTAGCAGCATTGCAAGCATACATCTTCACTGTATTATCCGCATTATTTATCGGAATCGCAGTTGCAGAGCACGAACATGAGCACGGTCACGAAGAGCACGCTCACTAATTAAAAGAAAGAATTTAAAATAATTTTTTAACTAATATAATTTATTTATTATGGATTTATCAACAGGAGCAGGATTAATTTACGTAGGTATCGGTTTAGCAGTACTAGGTGTAGGTCTAGGTATCGGTAAAATCGGTGGTCACGCAATGGACGCTATCGCTAGACAACCAGAACAAGCTGGTAAGATTCAAGGAGCAATGCTTATTGCTGCTGGTCTTATTGAAGGTGCTGGTCTTATCGCGATCATCTTTGGTGCTTTCATCAAGTAATCTATCCTCAAAAAACATTCTTAGCAGTAAAGCGGTTGGCTGCTGCTAAGAATCTTTTAAAAAAACGATCCATAAAATAACATTTAAAAAAAGAATTTACAGATATGGGAATTATTGAACCTGGAATTGGACTTTTGTTTTGGATGACGCTTACTTTTGTTATCCTATTATTTCTTCTAGCTAAATTCGCTTGGAAACCAATTGTAAATGCTGTTAATGAAAGAGAAACTTCTATCATTGATGCATTAAACCAAGCTAAATTGGCTAAAAAAGAGATGGAAGATCTTAAAGCTGACAACGAAAGAATTATTCGTGAAGCTAAAATCGAAAGAGACGCTATCCTTAAAGAAGCTAGAGAAATTAAAGACAGAATCGTAGGTGAAGCTAAAGATGTAGCTAAAGCTGAAGGAGATAAACTTATCGAAGCTGCTAAGCAAACAATCAACGCTGAGAAAAATGCTGCAATGGCAGACATCAAAACTCAAATCGGTGCTTTATCTGTAAACATTGCAGAGTCTATCTTGAAACAAAAGTTAGATAACACTGAAGCTCAAAACGAATTAGTTCAAAATTATATCAACAAATCTAACCTTAACTAAGAATGCTTACATCTAAAGTAGCGAAAAGATACGCACAGGGTTTACTTGATTTCACGAATGAATCAGGTCAGACAGCTGCCGTATTTTCTGAAATGAAAGATGTAGTGAAGATCATGATTGAATCTAAAGATTTGAACAAATTCTTCCTTACACCTTACATTGATGCAAAAAAGAAAATAGAGGTAGCAAACGAAATTTTCAAAGGTTTATCAGCATCTTCCCAGAATTTGATCAGATTGGTTATTAAGCACGGACGTGAGAACCAATTAAAGAATATCGCTCAGGAATTCATCAACAAAGTTGAAGATATCAACGGAGTGCAGAGAGTAACGCTTACCACAGCAACTCAGCTTTCTAAAGAGAATATTGATCAGATTCTAAGATCCACCAACTTGGTAAATGCTAATTCAAACTTCGATTTGAAAGTAAATATCAACCAGGATATTTTAGGTGGATACATCCTAAGAGTAGGAGACCAGCAGGTAGACGCGTCTGTGAAGACCAAATTGAACCAAGTTAAAAAAGATTTCCAATTAAATTAAGAAAAACAACCATACAATGGCAGAAATAAATCCGGCAGAAGTATCTGCGATCTTAAAACAGCAATTGGCCAACTTCGATACTCAATCAAACGTTGAGGAAGTAGGTACAGTTTTAACCATCGGTGATGGTATTGCTCGTGTATACGGGTTAGAAAACGTACAATACGGAGAGTTGGTGAAATTTTCTAGTGATGTAGAAGGTATTGTACTTAACCTTGAAGAAGACAACGTAGGTGTTGCTCTATTAGGTGAAAGTAAATTAGTAAAAGAAGGGGATACAGTAAGAAGAACAAACAGAATCTCTTCTATTAAAGTAGGAGAAGGGATGTTAGGAAGAGTAGTTGATACTCTTGGTAACCCTATCGATGGTAAAGGTCCTATCACAGGAGATTTATACGAAATGCCATTAGAAAGAAAAGCTCCTGGAGTTATCTTCAGACAACCGGTAACTGAGCCTTTACAATCTGGTATCGTTGCAATTGATGCGATGATTCCTGTAGGAAGAGGTCAGAGAGAGCTTATCATCGGTGACAGACAAACAGGTAAAACTACTGTTGCGATCGATACGATCATCAACCAAAAAGAATTCTTTGATGCTGGTAAACCAGTATATTGTATATATGTTGCTATCGGTCAGAAAGCTTCTACTGTAGCACAAATCGTTAAAACGCTTTCTGATAAAGGAGCTTTAGCATATACTGTAATTGTTGCAGCTAACGCATCAGATCCAGTTCCAATGCAGGTATATTCTGCAATGGCAGGAGCTTCTATCGGTGAGTTCTTCAGAGACACTGGTAGACCAGCGCTTATCGTTTATGATGATTTATCTAAACAAGCTGTAGCTTACCGTGAGCTTTCTCTACTATTAAGAAGACCACCGGGCCGTGAAGCTTACCCTGGAGACGTTTTCTATCTTCACTCAAGACTTTTGGAAAGAGCTGCAAAAGTAATCGCTGATGACGAAATTGCTAAGCAAATGAATGACTTACCAGAGTCTCTTAAGCCAATCGTGAAAGGAGGTGGTTCATTAACTGCTCTTCCAATCATCGAAACTCAGGCAGGTGACGTTTCTGCGTATATCCCAACTAACGTAATCTCTATTACTGACGGACAGATCTTCTTGGAGTCTGATCTATTCAACTCAGGGGTTCGTCCGGCGATCAACGTAGGTATCTCTGTATCGAGAGTAGGAGGTAACGCTCAGATCAAATCAATGAAAAAAGTATCTGGTACTCTTAAATTAGACCAGGCTCAATATAAAGAACTTGAAGCGTTTGCTAAATTCGGTTCTGACCTTGATGCTTCTACTTTAGCAGTAATCTCTAAAGGAGAAAGAAACGTAGAAATCCTTAAGCAGCCGGTAAATGCACCACTTCCTGTAGACAGTCAGGTAGCAATCGTATACGCTGGAACAGAAAACTTAATGAGAAACGTTCCATTGAACAAGATTAAAGAATTCCAACACGAGTATATCGAGTTCCTAAGATCTAAGCACCCTGATACTATGGCTGCTATCAAGTCTGGGAAAATTGATAACGATATTACTAGCGTTCTTAAGCAGGCAGCTAACGATTTAGCTTCTAAATACAACTAAAAAAATTCAATGTTTAAGGTTTAAAATGTAAGTTTTAAGCCTTAAACTTTAGACCTTAAACTTTGAACCCAAATTAATGGCAAACTTAAAAGAAATACGAGGCAGAATTACGTCAATTTCATCTACGATGCAGATTACACGTGCTATGAAAATGGTTTCCGCTGCGAAACTTAAAAAAGCACAGGACGCAATCGTAATGTTAAGACCTTATTCTGAAAAATTACAGGAGCTTATCCAGAATGTAAATTCTAGCTCTGATCCTGATCAGATTTCTGTATATGCTCAGAAAAGAGAGGTTAAAAGAATACTTTTCATCGCTGTTACTTCAAACAGAGGTCTTGCGGGAGCTTTTAACTCTTCAATCGTAAAAGAGCTTAACCTTCAGTTTCAGAACAATTCTCAATATGAGATTGAAGTTCTTCCTGTAGGTAAAAAAGTATATGATGCTGTAAGAAGAAATCGTTCAGTATATGCTAATGGAAGTTCTGTTTATGATAATTTGAACTTTGATGCAGTTGCTCATATTACAGAAGGTGTAATGACCAGCTTCAAAGAAGGTAAATTTGACGAAGTTTACGTTATTTATAACAAATTCGTTAATGCTGCCACTCAGGAAGTAACTACAGAACAGCTTCTTCCAATCTCAATGCCTGAAACTACAGAGCCACAGGTTGAAACAGATTATATCTTTGAACCTAATAGAGCTGAGATCCTGGATAATTTGATTCCAAAATCAATTAAAACTCAGGTTTTCAAAGCGATCTTAGATTCAGTAGCATCTGAGCACGGAGCGAGAATGACTGCAATGCACAAAGCAACAGACAACGCAGAAGCGCTTAGAAATGATCTTAAGATCTTCTACAACAAAGCAAGACAGGCTGCAATTACCAACGAAATCTTGGAAATTGTTTCCGGAGCAGAAGCTTTGAAAAATTCGTAAAGAATTATTTTAACATACAATCAAAAGCATCGATTTATCGGTGCTTTTTTTATTTCAAAAGGGTTGAAACTGTGATTAAGTATCCAAAATTCATTCTTTTGCACAGAAATGAATGTCTTTATCCAATTATTTTTTTTATTCTAAAATAGATAGGTTTTAAGAAGTCAAATTTTTGTTTAAAAATTACCTTATTGAAATAATCTATCCAGGATTCAGGTTATTTTTATTTTGCATATCTTTGTACCTAATAAAATTTATACAACTTCTAAATGGACTCGGACATAGTCAGGCTTTTGCTGGCCTTATTTCTTGTTTTACTAAATGGCTTCTTCGTAGCCGCAGAATTTTCAATTGTTAAAGTTCGTTACTCACAAATCCAAATAAAAGCCGCAGAAGGCGATTCTATGGCTAAGCAGGCAGAACACATTATCAAGCACCTTGATGAATATCTTTCCGCTACACAATTAGGTATTACGTTGGCATCACTTGCCCTTGGATGGGTAGGAGAAAGCGCACTGCACCATATTTTTGAAAATATGTTCACGTCTTTGAACATTGATTTGACTCAGACAACAATTACTACCATTTCGGTAGCGACCAGTTTTGTACTGATTACTGTTATGCACATTGTATTTGGTGAACTTATTCCTAAATCGATAGCCATCAGGAAATCGGAAGCAACCACTATGGCAACAGCAGTTCCATTAAGGGCTTTTTATACTGTTTTCAAACCGTTTATCTGGTTAATGAATCTTATGTCAAACGGTTTCTTAAGACTGATCAAAATTCACCCGGCTTCAGAGCAGGAAATTCACTCTACAGAAGAACTTCAGCTTTTGGTAAAACAAAGTGCTGACAGTGGTGAAATTGAAGAAGAAAACTATGAGATCATTAAAAATGCTTTTGATTTTACAGATCACTCTGCGAAACAAATCATGGTTCCAAGACAAAATATTACTTCCATCGACTTCGAAGAAGATGTGAATGATATTATTAATAAAATTATGGATAGTGGATATTCCCGTATCCCTGTATATATCGATTCTATTGACAATGTGATCGGAATTTTCTACACCAAGGAAATTATAAGAGAATTTGTTAAAAGAAAAGGAGATTTGGATCATGAAGATCTTAAAGACTTAATGCGTGACGCCTTTTTCGTGGTGGAAAGTAAAAAAGTTTCAGACTTATTGAAAACTTTCCAATTGAAAAAACAGCATATTGCTATCGTTATTGATGAATTTGGAGGAACTGAAGGAATTATTACCCTGGAAGATATTCTTGAAGAGCTTGTAGGGGAAATTCAGGATGAAGAAGATGACGAGGAAAAGATCGTTGACAAAATAGCGGATAATACCTATTGGGTACAAGCGACTCAGCCTTTGGATGAGATCAATGAATTTTTACCTAAGAAGCTTCCTCTTTCAGAAGAAAGCGAATACAACTCATTGGCTGGGTTTATTCTTTATGAACTGGAAGAAATTCCTGAAGAAAACCAGGAATTTAATTTGGACGATTATCACTTCAAAATCCTGAAAATGAATAATAAGAGTGTGGAACTTGTTGAATTGATATACCAGGAACCCAATGCTATTGATAGTTTAGCAGAAAAAATTGGTGAAGTTTAAAACAACTAAGAATGAATTTTTATAATAGCATAAAAGACTATGAAAATCCAAAACGTCAATATGAGGAAGAAGTCCTCGTTCTGGATGATACGGATGAAGTCTATAAACTTGTATTGCATAATGATGATATTCACACCTTCGATTATGTAATAGATAGCCTGATTGAAATATGCAAACATACTTTGGAACAGGCAGAACAATGTACAATTCTTGTTCATTATAAGGGCAAATGTACCGTAAAAACAGGCTCATTGGATATTTTGAAGCCTATGCACGAAAAATTACTTTCACGCGAATTAACAAGTGAAATCGTATAAAATAAAAACCGACAAGTCAATTGTCGGTTTTTTTATTGAATTTAGGGGTGAAAATCGAGTAATAACAATACATCACAAAGAATGACGACATTCCGGGAAATCTTTTAATCTTTAAATGCTTTAATCTTTTAATTTCTCAATATTCTTGCATTGCCACATTTTATCTAAAATAGTATATTTGTACCAACTATAAAGAAACAAAAAACAATGCTTGTAATAGGAATTGCCGGTGGAACAGGATCTGGCAAAACTACAGTTGTTGATAAGATACTTCAGCAGCTTGATATCGAAGGAATGAATATCCTTTCTCAGGATAATTATTATCACGACAACCAAGGTCTTACATTGACAGAAAGAGAGGCTTTAAATTATGACCATCCGAAGTCAATAGATTTTGAACTATTGATAAAACACGTAAAAGCTTTAAAAAATAACGAGCCGATAGAACAGCCGATTTATAGCTTTGTAACGCATTCCAGAACAGGAGATCACGTAACTGTAGAACCTAAGAATGTATTGGTAGTAGAAGGAATTTTGGTTCTTACCAATAAAGAATTACTCAAAGAATTTGACTTGAAAGTTTTTGTTCATGCAGATTCTGATGAAAGGCTTATAAGGAGGATCAGGAGAGACACCCAGGAAAGAGGAAGAGATCTGAGCGAAGTATTACACCGTTATCAGACTACTTTAAAACCAATGCACCAGGAATTCATTGAGCCCTCTAAAAATGATGCCGATCTTATTATCCCTAATATGAAGCAGAATTCCGTAGCGATTGATTTTTTAACTACTGTTATTAAGAACTCGTTGAAAAAACATTAAAAAAAATGGAAGAAAACAACCTTATCAAAGACATTCAGCCGAAATCTGAAACATTCAAACTTATCCAGAAATATGTATTGAATAAGTATACCATTACGATCTGTCTGTTTTTGGTATGGATGATTTTCTTCGACAAAACCTCATTTCTCGTAATTAATGAACTGAATGGTGAGATTCATAAATATGAAGATCAGCTGGAGTATTACAAAAAAGAATACGAAAAGAATGATGCTTTCTATAAAAAACTGATGAACAACAAATCAGAAAAAGAAAAATACGCGAGAGAAAATTATTTTATGAAGAAACCGAATGAAGAAATCTTCATTTTGGTGGTAGACAGTACAAAAGTCGCTAAGAAATAAAAGAATGGTAAAAGTGTCTATGGTGAATGGTCAATTGGAGGTGTTTGATGGGAGACTATTCACTTGTGAAGCAAAATTAACCATTGACAATTCACAATTTAAACAAAACTAATGTCAAATACAGCTACACTTCCAAACTGGGAAAATTTAGTAAAAAAGCAACTTAAAACAGAGGATATTTATCCTATTCTGGAAAAACAAAATCTGGAAGGAATAGAAGTAAGACCTTTCTATACAGAGGTTAAAAAACCTTTGGTAAACCTGCCGAGAGTTGAAGAAAGTACCCATTTGGTAGCCAGATACCATGAAAGTCTGGAAGAAGAAGTATTTGCATTTCTCATTGATCAGAATGTAGAACATTTGGCAGAGAAAACCATTTTTGTCAACAATAAAGATCTTGCAGGACATATTAGTCCACAGGAAGAAGATCAATATTTTTCTTTGATTGATGTTTTTAATGAAAAAGAAGCAACTATTGACGATCAGCTGACAAAAGAATTACTGGCAAAAGGATTCAAAAGAAGTATTTGTGTAGATATCTCGTTGCATCAGAATGCAGGAGCGGCCATCTATCAGCAATTAGGGATTGCTTTAGCCAAAACAAAAGAACTGGTAGAAGTATATGGAGCTGAAATTCTCAACCAATTAATCTTCAAAATTGCTGTAGGAGGGAATTATTTCTTCGAAATGGCAAAATTAAGAGCCTTTAAAATGGTTTTTAACCAGTTTTCCAAAGAATATGGATTGGATGAAGTTCCTTATATTTTTGCTGAGACCTCTCTTAGAAATAAGGCTGTTTCTGATAACGAAAACAATCTGATCCGCTCTACATTGGAGCTTGCTTCAGCAATGATTGGCGGAGCAGACGCTGTTTTTACAAACAATTATCTTGTTGACAGAAGTACGGATAACTCAGAAGAGATCTCTTTCAAACAACAGATTGTATTGGCGTATGAAAGTATCATCAATGTATTTGAAGATGCTGCTAACGGAAGCTATTATGTTGAAGATATCACTCAACAGATTGCAGACAAGTCATGGGCTTTATTTGTTGAAATGGAAGAAGCAGGAGGCTATCTTGAGCTTTTAAAGCAGGGCGTAGTTCAGAAGAAGATTTATGACCATGCTATTGAAGAACAACAATGGATCGAAGAGGGGAAAATAAAGCTGATCGGAGTTAATTTGTATCCAAAATTAGACGTTAAAAAGTCAATTAATGATCTATATAACGAAAAAGAAATAAAAGCCGTTCGTTGGGCAGAAATGTTTGAATAACACTTAGATATTTCCCACAGATTTCTCAGATAACACAGATTTTAAAGATAAAAACTGTGAAATTTAAACATAATACAAATGAATGAAAATGAGATTAGTTTTTATATCAGAAAATCTATTTTTTCTGTATATAATGAATTGGGACCCGGTCTGTTGGAGAAAGTTTATGAAAAAGTTTTGGCTTATGAACTTGAAAATAATGGCTTAAGTGTTAAAACACAAGTTTCTATTCCAATAAAATTTAAAGATATAATTATTGACTCAAGTTTTATAGCAGATATAATCGTAGAAGATAAGGTAATTATCGAAATAAAATCAATCCCGGAAATAGCTAGTGTTCATCACAAACAACTGCTAACTTATTTAAAATTGACTAATCTTAAATTAGGAATTTTAATCAATTTTAATACAGATTATATTGATAAAAATATTATTCGAAAAATAAACGGAAATATTAACTAAAATCAAAAAAGAATCCGTGTAATTTGTGAGATCTGTGGGAAATATAATATTAAAACAGGACGTTCAAAACTATATCAATGCAAATCTAAAAACAGATCTGCACTCATTGTTATTGAAAAAATCTCCCTTTCCGGAGGTTTCTATGCAGGAGATTGTTCAGCAAATCAAAGGGAAACAAGTAGCAGAGAAAAAGTTTCCATTCCTATTGAAAGAGGGTGTTATCTTTCCTCCACAACTTAATATGGAGCAGTCATCCTCTGAAAAGACCGCTCTTTATAAATCCGAGATTTTAAAAGGCAAAAAATTTATTGATCTAACCAGCGGTTTTGGAATTGATGCCTATTATTTATCCCAAAATTTTGAAGATATAACTTTAATAGAGCAAAATACAGAGCTTTTAAAAATCGTTGAACACAATTGGAATACTCTTGGGAGGAAAGCAAGGTTTATCAATCGGAAACTGGAGGATTTCTTGAATGAAAATCAGGAAAAATTTGATACGATTTATCTGGATCCGGCACGAAGAGATGAGAATAAAAATAAAGTCTTTCTCTTGGAGGATCTTTCTCCAAATATCCTTGAAATTCAGGAAAAATTACTGTCAATATCAGATCAGGTAATCATTAAGCTTTCTCCATTGATTGATTTGAAGTATCTTATTTCTGTTTTGCCCAATATCTTCAGATTTGATATTATCGCACTTAAAAATGATGTAAAAGAGGTTGTAGCTTTCTTATCCTGGGAAAATAAGAATGGAATTATTGGCAACTGTGTGAACCTTGAAAGCGGAGAATTCAGCTTTAGTTTTACTTTTGGGGAAGAAGAAAATGCTCAATCGGAGTATTCAGAACCTGAAAAATTCATTTATATTCCTAATAATACCATTTTAAAAGCAGGGATTTTTAATTTAATTGCTGAAAAATTCAAGGTTAAAAAATTGCATCCCAATACCCATATCTATACATCTTCTGAAAGGATTATAGATTTTCCCGGAAGGATTTTTGAAATGGAAGTTATTGATTCTAAAAAGATTAAAAAGAAAGATCAATATAATCTTATTTCAAAAAACTACCCTTTAAAACCTGATGAAATCAAAAAGAAATACGGATTGAAAGATGGCGGAAATGATTACCTTATTTTTACACAGTCCAAAAAAGGGAAAATTATTTTAAAATCAGTATAAAAATGTTGCCAAAAGAAACAGGATTTCTTAATTTTGGGCAATCAAAAATTAGAGCATGAAATCGCTCGCTATTTAGATATTCAGAATAGAATGAAATAGTGCGGTTCCATATGACATTAAAAAAATAAATTTTACATATGAAAAAATTAGTTATATGTTTAGCGATTGCAACAGTAGCTGTAAGCTGTAAAAAAGTATCGGCTGGTGGAAATAAAGGTACTTTAAAGCTTGAAGAAGGAGTAGAAAGATATTCTGATGACGCTCAGGGCGGAAAAGCTCATGGTACACATGAGGTTGCTGCTGAACACAAAGAAGAAACTGCAAAACCTGAAGCTGCAGCTCCTAAAACAGATAGTACTGCTGTAAAGCCTGCTGAAACAAAAGAAGAGGCTCCAAAAGCTGGACACTAATTAATTAGTATACAATATAAAAATGCTCTGTACCCAACAGGGCATTTTTTATTTTTAAAAATGACTGATGGAGCAATCATTAGGAAATAATCTCTTTCTTTAGAAAATCCTGTGTTTTTACTTGGTCCAGCGGTGCATTTTTTTTAATTTTAACAAAATAAAATTTTACAATGCAAGAGACATTAAATTACATTAACGAAAACAAACAGCGTTTCGTGGATGAATTATTTGAGTTATTGAGAATCCCTTCTATTTCTGCAGATCCAGCATATAAAGATGATGTATTGAAGTGTGCGGATGTGTGCGCAGAATACCTTAGAAATGCAGGAGCAGACCATGTTGAAATATGTGAAACTAAAGGGTACCCTATCGTTTTCGGAGAAAAAATTATAGATACAAACTTGCCAACGGTTTTAGTGTATGGTCACTATGACGTACAGCCGGCAGATCCATTGGAGTTATGGAGAAAACCACCTTTCGAACCTTATATAGAGAAAACTGAACTTCACCCGGACGGAGCAATCTTCGCAAGAGGGGCTGCAGATGATAAAGGACAATTCTTTATGCACCTGAAAGCGTTTGAAGCAATGATGAGAACAAATGCTCTTCCTTGTAACGTTAAATTTATTCTGGAAGGTGAAGAAGAAGTTGGATCTGTAAGTTTAGGGGACTTTGTGAACGAAAACAAAGAAAAACTATCTTGCGATTGTATTTTGATTTCAGATACACATATCTATAGCAATGAGCAGCCAACTGTAACCACAGGATTAAGAGGATTAAGCTATGTAGAAGTAGAAGTAGAGGGACCAAACAGAGATCTGCATTCAGGGCTTTACGGTGGAGCAGTTCCAAACCCGATCCATGTGTTGTCAAGAATGATTGCTAACCTTATCGACGAAGATGGTCATATCACAATTGATGGATTCTACGATAACGTTGAGATTGTATCTGATGCAGATAGAACAGAAATGAATAAACTGAAGGATAATCCTGAAGAATTCAAAAAGTCAATCGGATTAAGCAATATTGAAGGAGAGAAAGGATACACAACTCTAGAAAGAGCTTCTATTCGCCCTACTTTAGACTGTAATGGTATTTGGGGTGGATATACAGGAGAAGGAGCTAAAACAGTAATTCCTTCCAAAGCTTTTGCTAAAATTTCCATGCGTTTGGTTCCTTATCAGACGCCTGAAGAAATTACAGAAAAATTCACAAAATACTTCGAAAAAATTGCTCCTGATACAGTAAAGGTAAAAGTAACACCTCACCACGGAGGAATGCCTTACGTACTACAAAGCGATACCAAAGAATTCTTAGCAGCTAAAAAAGCTATGGAAACTGCATTTGGTAAAGAAGTATTACCCTATAGAAGTGGAGGAAGTATTCCAATTACATCTATGTTTGAAAAGGTTTTAGGAGCTAAATCAGTGTTGATGGGCTTCGGGTTGGATTCTGATGCTATTCACTCTCCAAACGAGCACTATGGATTATTTAATTTCTATAAAGGAATTGAAAGTATTCCATTGTTTTTTGAAAATTATTCAAAATAAATATTTAACCCTATGATATTTGGATAAGGCACTGCTTGGAAGTGCCTTATTTCTTTTTATAAACTGTTAGAAGAATAAAACTAAATAATAATTCTCAAAAAAAGGTTTTTATGAAAAATAATTATGTTGAATCTAATTAGAATAATAATAAAATATAACCTATGAGAAGTTAAATCCACTGATAATAAGAGTTTTATTTTTTATTTGTAAATAACGATATCACCATTCAAGGAAAGTTTATATTTTTATTTCAAACTTGAAAACCAATGAAAAAAATTTACTCAATCATGTGTTCCTTGTTGGCGGTATTTTTCTTTGCTCAACAAACAGTTTCTTTTGAAGATAACGAAGGGTTTATAACTGGAAATATTCACGGGCAGGGAATGTGGATCAGTACCCCTACAGGAGGAGATCCTGAAAATGTTACCCATCAGACGATCAGTACAGATGTGGCTACTGATGGAAGCAATGCGCTGAAAATTGTCAGGGAATCTATGTATGGAGTCCAGTCAGAGCCTATTATTGGAGGGTTTTATAACCTGGTGACTCCACTTACCAGTTCCCATTTTTCTGTTTCATTTGATATTAATATGTCTCAACTCAGCGAATCTGTCTTTGGATTCCAGGGAGTAGATAATGTAAATGAGCAAACCATTGTGAGAGTTGATTTTGATAATACAGGAATAATAAATATTTTAAATAAAGAAATAAATAACCAGAATATGGTTGCTACCTCTGGATTATGGTCTCCCAATCAATGGTATAGAGTTAAGATCGTGGGTACAGGGATGGAAATCAGATATTATCTGAATGATATCTTATTTTATACCGAAGCCGTTGCTAATTCTCTTACAATGGATCAATTGCGGTTTGTTCACAATAATGGGCTGGGAACGGCTTATTTTGATAATATTAAGATTAATGAAGAACTGGCACTATTTGTAAAAGAAATAAAGGTGAATGCTAAAGCACTAACAGTATATCCCAATCCGGCAATAGATATTATAAAAATAAATACTTCAAGCCGTATAAAACATATTGAAGTTTATGATCTCACAGGAAAAAAGATAAACATAACACTGAATGGAGATAAAGTAGATGTAAGGAATTTATCTTCTGGAACTTATTTGCTGAATATAGAGACAGAGGGAAGGAATTTTACTGAAAAATTTATTAAAAAATAACTCTTAAGTTAATTTTAGTTAACAAAACGTTCACTTTGGGGTATTTTTTTGTTGATATGAAAGCATATTTTTGAATTTAATGTATTGATTTTGTGTTTTTTTGTGGGGTATGTTGAGATGTTGGTGTAAAAAAATAAAATTTATAAAAACGATACGTTTTGCAATTACGGATGTTTTTTTTATAACATTTTTCAAATTTTGTTTTAAATCGAATAATTTAAAGTATTAATCATTATGTTATTTTTATTGTGTTTTTGTTAGTTATTTGTTGAATTATCGTTTTTATTGTTGATTAATTGTGGGCTTTTGGAGTAATTTAGTATATTTAAGAAAAATAATTTAACATGAGAAGAATTTTACTATTGAGCGCGTTTTTAGGGTTGGCCTCTTTAAATGCACAAACAACAATTTTTGAAGACAGTTTTGAAACTTACACGGATTTTGCCTATACAACAGGAACAGTAGGTAACTGGACGTTAAGAGATTTAGATGGAAAACAATCCTATACTATCAATCTGGCAACTTTTCCAAATCAACAAATACCTAAAGCTTTTATAGTCTTTAATAAAGCTGGAATTGTTCCAACTCCTGCTGCTACTGCAACTCAGTTTAATGCAAAAACAGGAAATAAAGTAATGGCTTGTTTTGATGTGTCAAACCCGGCTCCTCTAGTGAATAATGATTGGTTAATCAGTCCTAAATTTACTTTGGGATCTACCGGAAATACTGTAAGCTTTTGGGCTAAATCAATCAATGAATTATATGGTGCAGAAAAGTTTAATGTTTATGTTTCAACAACAGATACACAGACTACAAGTTTTACAAAGCTTAATGCAAGTACGATAGTAACACCATCTGTTGTAGAATGGAATCAACATACCTTTAATTTAGATGCTTATTCTGGACAAGCTGTTTATTTTGCTATACAATGTGTATCAGATGACCAGTTTGCTCTTTTAATTGATGATTTTAAAGTAACTACAACAGGAACGTTGGCAACCTCTGAAGTATCCAAAAAAGCTGCTTCAGTAACGTCTGTTTACCCAAATCCTGTATCTGATGTCCTTAATATTAAATCCAAAGAAAAAGTAAATGGAATTGAAATCTATGATATCAGTGGAAGAAAAGTATCAGCTGATCTGGATGGAAATAAAGTAAATACTAAAAACCTGAATCCGGGAAGTTATATTATCAACATTGAAACAAAAGAAGGTAAAACTACCGAGAAATTCATTAAAAAATAATACCTGATAAATGTTAGTATCAGTAAAACGCTCCAATTGGAGCGTTTTTGTTATTTTAGAGAAATAAATTTTAAACAGGATGTTAAAACATAAAACAGCATATATAACAGGAGGAACCAAAGGAGTGGGTTTTGGAATTGCTAAGATTTTGCTTGAAAATGGAATTTCAGTAGCATTTTCAGGAAGAAAGAAAGAAGATGTCGTGAAAGCTGAAGATGAGCTTAAGCAATATTCACCTAATGTTCTGGGGATTGTTTCTGATGTGAAAAGTCTGGAAAGCGAAACCGAAGCAGTACAATTTATTATTGAAAAATTCGGTAGATTGGATTATGTGATTGCCAATGCAGGACTAGGCATATTTAAGCCTGTAGACGAGTTGTCTGCTGAAGAATGGAATGATATGATAGAAACCAATCTTACCGGTGTTTTTTATACTTTAAAAGCTTCCGTGGAAGAACTGAAAAAAACAGAAGGATATTATATTACTATTTCAAGTCTTGCTGGGGCTAATTTCTTTGAAAACGGGACAGGTTATAATGCCTCAAAGTTTGGAGTGGTAGGGTTTACCCAAGCTGCTATGATTGATTTAAGAAAATACAATATCAAATCTACTGTCATTATGCCAGGGTCAGTGGCTACTTATTTTAATGGAAATATACCTTCAGAAAAAGATAACTGGAAGATTCAGCCTGAAGATATGGGGAATCTTGTATTGGATATTTTAAAGATGAATTCAAGAGTTTTGCCTAGTAAAATTGAGTTTAGAGCAACAAATCCAGGTAAATAAGTACTTCTGATGTATTGAATAATAATTTAATAAGTATTATGCATGCATAATATATTTTTTATTTATATTAGCAAAAATTAATTCAAACAAAATCTCTGCATAAACTGTCATGATTTTATGCCTAAAAGAGAAAAAATAAAATAGTACACATGAAAATATTAGTTTGTATTAGTAGTGTTCCGGATACTACTTCCAAAATTAACTTTACAGCAGATAAATCTGCTTTCGACAAAAACGGAATTCAGTGGGTAATCAACCCGCTAGATGAGTTTGCGCTGACAAAAGCGGTTAAACTTCAGGAATCTCAGGGAGCAACTGTAACAGTAATCAACGTAGGGGATGCTGCTACAGAACCTGTAATCAGAAAAGCATTAGCAATTGGTGCTAATGATGCAGTAAGAGTAAACCTTGATCCAAAGGATAGCTATTCTACAGCAAAAGAAATTGCTGCTGTAGCACAAAACGGAGGATATGATTTGATCCTTTGTGGTAAAGAATCTATTGATTATAACGGGGGTTCTGTACCAGGAATGGTCGCTCAATTATTGAATCAACCTTTCGTAAATGCATCTGTAGGATTAGATGTAAACGGAAGTGAAGCTACTGCAGTAAGAGAAATAGAAGGTGGGAAAGAAACTATTTCAGTTAAGTTACCGGCAATTATTGCAGGTCAGAAAGGGTTGGTAGACGAAAAAGATCTTATTATTCCAAACATGAGAGGAATTATGTCTGCAAGAACAAAACCTTTGCAGGTAGTAGAGCCTACTTCTTCAGAAGTTAAAGTTCAGGGAGTATCTTATGACAGCGTTCCGCCAAGAGCTGCTGTGAAAATGGTTTCTCCGGACAATCTGGATGAATTGGTAAGATTACTTCACGAAGAAGCTAAAGTGATCTAATCCTAATCCTTTAATTTTTAATCTTTAAATTTTAGAAAATGGCAGTATTCGTATACGCAGAAAATATAAATGGAGTTTACAAAAAAGCAGCTTTTGAAGCAGTTTCTTATGCTAAAGCAGTTGCAGATAAAGCAGGAGATACCGTTACGGCAATCTCTGTAAACCCTACTGATTCTTCAGATTTATTATATAAATATGGAGCATCCAATGTTATTAATATCAAAGACGAAGGTCTTAAAAATTTCTCAGCAAAAGCATTTGCACAGGCTGTAAGTGAAGTAGCTGACGGAAATATTATCGTTTTTCCTCACACTACAGATGCTTCTTCGGTAGCACCAATGTTAGCCGTAATGAAGAATTACTCTTTAATTACTAACGTATTGGAAGCTCCGGAAAGCCTTTCTCCATTCCAGGTGAAGAGAAGAGCTTTCTCAGGAAAAGGCTTTATGCATGCAAAAGCTGAAGGAAACGGAGTCATTGTTACTGTTTCTCAAAATGCTTTTGGTGTTAAAGAAAACGCTGTGTCAGGTTCAGAAGAAGTGAAAAATTTATCAGTAGCTAATGAAGATACTAAAGTAATTTCTCACGAGCAAAGTTCAGGTAAACTGGATCTTAAGGAAGCTGAAGTTGTTGTTTCTGCAGGTAGAGGGATGAAAGGTCCTGAAAACTGGGGAATGATTGAAGATTTAGCCAATGTTTTAGGAGCTGCTACAGCTTGTTCTAAGCCGGTTTCTGACATTGGATGGAGACCTCACACAGAACACGTAGGGCAAACTGGGAAAGCAATTTCTCCGAACCTTTACATCGCTGTGGGTATTTCTGGGGCAATTCAGCACTTAGCTGGAGTAAACTCTTCAAAAACGATCGTAGTAATCAATAGTGATCCTGAAGCACCATTCTTCAAGTCTGCTGATTATGGAGTAGTAGGAGATGCTTTCCAGATTATTCCTGCTTTAACAGAGAAAATTAAAGCAATTAAAGGATAAAACTTAACGGTGAATAGTCAATTCGCTTTGTTAGTTAATTTTTAATCATTCACTTGCAAAGTAAAATTCACGATTGACCATTGACAATCACATACAGTACAATAAAAGCTCGGCTTTCCGGGCTTTTATTTTTGTCTAAAAAAGTGAAATCACAACAAAAAATTAATCTATATTTGTAGCTATGGATTATAAGCAGCTAATTATTCGCGGAATATCGTACAGCCAGACCCAATCTGGGGCGTACGCATTGTTACTGGAGCATGAAGAAACACACATAAAATTACCTGTTGTTATAGGAAATTTCGAAGCTCAATCTATCTCTCTTGGACTGGAAAAAGACATCCATCCACCGCGCCCACTTACCCACGACTTATTCTCAAAATTTATCGTTTCAACCAATTATGAGTTGGTTTCTGTAATCATTTACCAGATTGTAGATGGGGTATTCTTTTCAAATATCAACTTTAAAAATAAAGCAACTGAAGAAGAACTGATCCTTGATGCAAGAACTTCTGATGCTGTTGCTATGGCTGTAAGATTCGATGCACCTATCTTTACCACCCAGCAGGTTTTAAATGAAGCCGGAATCTTATTGGAGCTGGAAGATGTATCAAGAGAAGAGCAGACCTTTTCAGAAACAGTACAGACTGAAGATAACCTAAAATCCCTTTCTATGGAAGAACTTCAGAAGTTGCTGGATGATGCCGTTAAAGAAGAAGATTATGATACCGCCCTTGAAATTCAGGAAGAAATCAAGAGGAGGAAAAAGAAAATTGACTAAAAGAGATACTTTATATAAAAATGAATTTAAAATTACGACTGACCATCCTCAG
Organism: Chryseobacterium sp. G0162; assembly: GCF_003815715.1. Taxonomy (NCBI): domain Bacteria; kingdom Pseudomonadati; phylum Bacteroidota; class Flavobacteriia; order Flavobacteriales; family Weeksellaceae; genus Chryseobacterium; species Chryseobacterium sp. G0162. The sequence goes on from NZ_CP033922.1 coordinate 4,728,189, forward strand.
TTTTCTCCAGTTTTTTGTGTGGGGAGCATGGCTGATTACGATGGCGAACTTCTGGTTTGGTACTAAACATTGGGAAGGAACACAGTTTGGAGCTGTTTTCGGAACAATGGGAATTGCTTCTATTTTTATGCCAACCATTACTGGAATTATTGCTGACCGTTGGGTGAATGCCGAGCGTATATTTTCAGTATTACATATTCTTTACGGGGCTATGCTTTTCATATTGCCACACTCTGCGGATCCTAATTCCTTCTTTTCGGTGATGCTTGTTGCAATGTGTTTCTATATGCCTACTATTGCTTTGGCTAATTCAATTTCCTACACTATTCTAAAGAATAATAATATGGATGTAGTGAAAGATTTTCCGCCAATCCGAGTATGGGGTACTATTGGCTTTATTGTAGCCATGTGGATCACTAACCTTAGTGGAAACAAAGCAACAGAAGGACAATTTTATATTGGAGGAGCAGTAGCTATATTCTTAGGAATTTACGCCCTTACTTTACCAAAATGTCCACCACAAAAGCTGATTGATAAAAGTTCACCTTTATCAGAACAATTAGGTTTAAATGCCTTCAAGCTTTTTGGAAACTATAAAATGGCATTATTCTTCTTATTTTCCATGCTTTTGGGAGCGGCTCTTCAGTTAACAAATGCTTACGGAGATGTTTTCTTAAGTGAATTTGCTCACTTCCCGAAATACGCTGATTCATTTGTAGTACAAAGATCTACAATCATTATGTCTATTTCCCAGGTTTCTGAAACCCTGTTTATTTTGGCAATTCCTTTCTTTTTGAAGAAATTTGGGATCAAAAAAGTAATGTTGATGTCCATGCTGGCATGGGTTTTAAGATTCGGTTTCTTTGCTTATGGAGTGCCGGATGGTTTCGGTTTATCCTTAATTATTCTTTCATGTATTGTATACGGAATGGCCTTTGACTTCTTTAATATTTCAGGTTCCCTTTTCGTAGAGACTACGACAGATAAAAATATCCGTTCTTCCGCGCAGGGATTGTTTATGATGATGACCAATGGCTTTGGGGCTGTTTTTGGAAGTTATATCGCAGGATGGGCTATAGATAAGTTCTTTACCCATAAGTTTACAACAGCTACAGATTTATCTGCTTATTTGGAGACAACTCCTGATAACCCTACGTTTTTGGAGATTTTGAAAAACAGCTTCAATGCGGCAGTAAACTCTGATGGTACGCTTTCCTCTGTTGTTATGGTCAAAGACTGGCAGCAGATATGGTTATCATTTGCCATCTATTCATTGGTTCTTGCTATATTTTTTGCTGTATTATTCAAGCATAAACATAAGCCTGAAGATGTCTCTTCCGTGAGCCACTAATTCAAATAATAATAAAACAATATAAAATTGCACTTTCCATAAGAAAGTGCAATTTTTTTATTTTAAATCAATTCATTAGTAAGCTAAACCGTTGATAAGCATAAAAGGTGATTTGGAAATTACTATAACGCTCATATGTTGTTTTTAATTCGTTAATATAATTGATGTATTATTAAGAAATATGTAATATTAAAAGTAATTTATTGTAACTAATGACTGTTAGGGAATGAAAATGGATGTTTGATGCCAGATGATTTGAAAATGTGTTTTTTTTTGTATTTTGGCACTTTAGTAAATATGAAAAATATTCAATTATTAGGATTGTTATTAGTGGTGGTAGGGAGTTTTCTGCCTTTGGTACATGTACCTATTATAGGAAACTGGAATTATTGGAAACTAGACCATTATTTAGCCATTACATGCTGGATTTTTGCTGCATGTGCCGTTTTTGGAATTGTCAATAACAGTGCGAAAATCGTAAGATTTTTTGGATTTCTGCTTATTCTTTTATTTGTATTCACTTTAGTTGCCGTTAAATTACAGTCCTTAGATTACTTCAGTTTTTTACCTTTTAAATCCTGGAGAGAGACTTTTGCAGGAATTGTAAAGATAAAATGGGGGTGGGTAGTAGAATTTTTAGGAGCCTTTCTGATGGTTTTTGCAGGAAATAATAAACAAGTAAATCAACGAACTCAAATATAATATGAACTTTTTAAAAGTATTTTTAGCTGGGATGTTGTTGATGGCTATACAGGTCAAGTCTCAGCAGGCAGCACAGAAAAAACCGGATAACCCGACTAAATGTGTGAATATAAAAGAGGGTAAATTTCTGAGAGCTAATTATCCGGAAGGTATATGGCATATGATAATAAAGGATAATATTCAGACCGAATATTCTAATAATGGGAAAGACTATATAAAATCTACATTGGTTTTCCTGGACGATTGCAATTATAAATCGATTGTTATGGAAAAGTCGGATAAGAATGATCCTATACAGGTTGGAGATGTTTTCAGCAATAAAGTGCTGGCAACTCAGGGCAACCTTTTGAAGGTCAATACAAAGATTTCAGGGTCGGAATTTAATGTTGTCTATATAAAAACAAAATAAATTTAATTATAAATATGAAACTTAGGTTTCATTTTAGCTAAAATAAAAATTATATACATGAAAGAAGTATTCATTGTTTCCGCAGTAAGAACACCTATGGGTAGTTTTATGGGTAGTTTATCAACAGTTCCGGCTACTAAATTAGGAGCTACTGCTGTAAAAGGAGCATTAGATAAAATTGGTTTAGATCCTGCTAATGTTCAGGAGATTTATATGGGGAATGTGCTACAGGCAGGAGAAGGACAAGCACCGGCTCGTCAGGTAGCTTTAGGAGCTGGTCTTTCTATTAATACTCCTTCCACTACTGTCAATAAAGTATGTGCTTCAGGGATGAAGGCTGTAACGATGGCTGCACAAGCAATCAAAGCTGGTGATGCAGAAGTAATTGTTGCAGGGGGTATGGAAAATATGTCTTTGGTTCCTCACTATTATAACGCAAGAGTAGCTACAAAGCTGGGAGATATTAAAATGCAGGATGGTATGGTGTTGGACGGTCTTACAGACGTATACAACAAAGTACATATGGGAGTATGCGCAGAAAAATGTGCAGCTGACTACAGCATTACAAGAGAAGATCAGGATAATTTCGCTATAGAATCTTATAAAAGATCTGCAAAAGCTTGGAGCGAAGGAAAATTCAACGATGAAATCGTACCGGTTTCTATTCCTCAGAGAAAAGGAGAGCCTGTAATCTTTGCTGAAGACGAAGAGTACAAAGCGGTAAATTTCGACAGAATTACAACACTTCCTACAGTTTTCAAAAAAGAAGAAGGAACGGTAACAGCAGCTAATGCATCTACATTGAATGATGGAGCTTCTGCACTAATTCTTGTTTCTAAAGAGAAAATGGAAGAATTAGGCTTAAAACCATTAGCAAAGATCGTTTCTTACGCTGATGCGGCACAAGAACCTGAAAACTTTACAACTGCTCCGGCTAAGGCATTACCTATTGCCCTTAAAAAAGCAGGATTAGAAGTATCAGATATTGATTTCTTTGAGTTTAATGAAGCTTTTTCAGTAGTAGGATTAGCTAACAATAAAATCTTAGGATTAGACGCTTCTAAAGTAAATGTAAACGGTGGAGCGGTAGCATTAGGACATCCACTTGGAAGTTCAGGTTCAAGAATCATTGTTACTTTGATCAACGTATTGAAGCAAAATAATGCGAAATACGGTGCTGCAGCAATCTGCAACGGCGGTGGTGGAGCTTCTGCAATCGTGATTGAAAATATCTAATATTCTGTTTCAGAATATATTACCATTAAGGAATCGATAATTTTTTTAAAATCTTATCCATTTCTTAATGGTTTTTCTATTTTTGTGCTACTAATATTTATTTGAAATGTCTGAAACTGAGAATCGACAACCCAACAACATAAAGAATAATCCAAAGATTATGAAGGCCTGGGCAGTATACGACTGGGCAAACTCTGTGTATTCCCTGGTGATTACTTCCACCATTTTTCCCATTTATTACTCTATTCTTACCACAGCGTATGAGAAGAAGGAATATGTGACGGAAACAAAAAGATGGATTGATGTCCCGGTAAGGCACGCCATTAAAATTTTCGGAAACGAATACCAGCCGGATGCAGTATATGGATACTCACTAACAATATCATTCTTTATTGTTGTATTACTGTCTCCATTTTTATCTTCATTGGCGGATACTATTGGAAATAAAAAATCATTCCTGCAGTTTTTCTGTTATCTGGGAGCAACATCATGTATGGGATTAGCAATGTTTACGGGAATGCATAATGTATTTCTGGGGCTTTTATTCAGTATTACAGCGAGTGTTGGCTTCTGGGGGAGTTTGGTGTTTTATAACTCATTCCTTCCGGATATTGCAACACCGGACAGGCAAGATGCACTTTCTGCAAAAGGATATGTGTATGGATATATCGGCTCTGTGGTTTTAGTGGTATTATGTTTGGTGCTGATTCAGGTTTTTGCTAAAGGAGCAGCACAACAGCTGTTATTTACAAGAATAAGCTTCCTGTTGACTGGAGCATGGTGGTTTGGGTTTTCTCAATATACCTTCAAGCATCTTCCTCAATTTGGAGATGTTAAAGATAAACTTCCTAAAGATCTTGTGTTATTAAATTATAAAAATATCTTCAAAAAGCACGAAGAACAAGGCGGGTTCTTTGAAGTATTGAAAGATAACATGAGCTTTTACAAGGATATTGCCAAAGAAAGCTTTCATGAATTGTTTAAAGTAGGAGGCGAGCTATTCAAAGACAGAAATCTGAAGTTCTTCCTTTCAAGCTTCTTCTTCTACAGTGTTGGAATGCAGACGATTTTCCTTATGGCAACCTTATTTGGAAAAAGTGAAATCAATTTAGCACAGGATAAACTTATCGGAACTCTTTTGGTGATCCAGATTGAAGCTATTATCGGAGCCGTAATCTTCTCAAGATTATCCAAAAGAATAGGAAACAAAAACGTTATTTCAATTGCTATCTTCCTATGGATTGTAGCTTGTTTATGGGCTTATTTCTTAAATAAAGAAAATCCAACCGTAGAATATCAGTTCTATGGAGTAGCAGCAGTAGTAGGATTGGTAATGGGAGGTCTTCAGGCAATGTCCAGATCTACCTATTCAAAATTGCTTCCAGAAAATTCCATGGAAAATACAACGTATTTCAGTTTCTATGATGTATTGGAAAAGATTGCCATTATCATTGGTACATTTATTTTTGCCACGTTAATTGAGCATTTTAATAATATGCGAATTGCAGCCTTGTCTATGACCTTATTCTTCGGTACAGGATTGATATTGATCCGATTTCTGAAGGTAAAAATGAGAAAAGACAGAGAAACATTATAAAAAATAAAAGGCGTTATTTTTAACGTCTTTTTTTATTTTTTAACTTAATATTAATTGCCGTTCAAAAAATATGATTGATTATAAATTAACAAGGAAATGTTACAAATCTCAAGCTTTTTTCGTATTTTTATATAGCAATAGCGAGAGGCAGAACTAAAAAACTGAGAATTCGGTCCGGGTTTTGCTTATATTCAGCGGAATAATTTTTAACTTTGCAAAAAGATTTATTGTCAATATGACCAACCCTTTATTTTATGCAAAAATAATCCTGTTTGGAGAATACGGAATGATTGAAGATTCCCAGGGGCTTGTAGTACCTTACAGCTTCTACAAAGGAACTTTAAAATTTTCAGACCTGGCTTCAGAATTTGAACTTAATTCAAACAGACATCTGCAGAAATACTCAGACTTTCTTACAACGCTTGATCTTTCTGATGATTTTACATTGGATATTGAAAGCTTCAAAAAAGATATTGCGGACGGACTTTTCTTTGATTCCAATATTCCACAGGGATATGGTGTAGGAAGTTCAGGTGCTTTAGTGGCAGCTATTTTTGAAAAATATTCGATTAGCAAACTGAACCCAGATAATATCTCAAAAGATAATCTTAAAAAACTAAAGGCGGTTTTTGGTGAAATGGAAAGTTATTTCCATGGGAAAAGTTCAGGAATGGATCCGTTGATCTGTTATATGAACCTGCCAATTCTCATCGAAAACAAAGAAAATTTAGACAGGGTATCAATTCCTGAAGGACAAGAAGGAAAAGGAGCTATTTTTCTGATCGATTCCGGAATTACAGGAGAAACAGGACCTATGATTCAGATCTTCTTTGAAAAAATGAAAACAGAAGGGTTCCGTAAAACATTGAAAGAAGAATTCATCCGTTACAACAATGCTTGTATAGAAGCTTTCCTTAAAAAAGACATGAATCCATTCTTCAGAAACCTTAAAAAGCTTTCTCACTGGGCGTATGAACATTTCCGTCCAATGATCCCTGAAAGCATTTTTAATATCTGGAAAAAAGGGCTGGATTCCAACGCTTATTACTTAAAACTCTGCGGAAGTGGTGGTGGTGGTTATATTTTAGGTTTTACTCAGGATTATGAGAAAGCTGAAAAAATGCTTGACGGCTTCCAAAAAGAAGTGATTTACAGATTTTAAACAGGTTGGAAATGAATTCTGAAAAAGAAACTTTCCAATCCAAAAAATATATCTCAAAATCTTTATATTATAGATTTTCACAATTCGTGGGCTTTTTGCTCGGCGCTCGCTTTTTTGTTGCGGCACTCTTAACATTTGCCCTCTATGTTTCCACCTTTTTCCTGTTCAATCAGGAAGAATCTTTCAGAAATTTTGTCTTTGATTTTAAAGTACACGGTATTATTTTCTGTACCGTTCTGACAATTTTAGCAGGGGGAATTATCAATCAATTTTACGATCTGGAGAAAGATCATATTGTAAAGCCTTTCAGAACCAGAATCCAGAGCTTTATCAAACAGAGGTATTTTCTATATGCTTATCTGGGATTAAGTGCTATTTCATTAGGAGTTGCCTGGATGATTTCTCATAATGTTTTCATTTTTTTTGTGGTCTATCAGTTTTTTATGTGGTTTTACAGTCATAAATTAAGCAGAATATTAATACTGAATAACCTCACATTTGTAAGTCTTACCCTGTATCCGTTCTTCGGAATGATGGTGTATTACGAAACCTTTTCCAAAAAGGTTTTCCTGATGGCTGTTTTTCTTTTCCTGATTCTTTTATGTATTGATATTGTAAAAGATACCCTTACCAGAAGTGTAGACAAAGCTTTTGGATATACTACCATCCCTAATTATTTTAAAAGCCGAAATACAAAAATTATCCTCATTTCTCTACTCTTGATAACGATGGGGGTTTCGATGAAAATTATTGCCAAAACCGGAGTCTCAGGATTTATGGCTTACTATTTCGCAGGAGGTTTATTTGTAATGATTCTTTGTATTTACCTTTTTTTAAACTCAACTAGAAAGAGTAACTTTCTCACTCTTAATATCTTACGTCTATGGGTTTTTGTAGGAATTATAGCCATGCTTTTAAATGGAATTGAACATAAATTATAATAAAAATTCTTTAAATAAACTAAGGTTATTATTACCTTTGCGTAACAAAATTTAATAAATAGGAATGCCCATTTTTAATGATACTAAAGTTGCATTTGCAGACAAGACAGATGCGCAGTTGAGAAAGGCTTACTGGATGTTTAAAATGATTGAACAGCCCGCTCTTACCAGCCTTGGAACATCCGTTCTTAATTTTACAGTACACAACAACTTTCCATTCGTTACCGGAATTGTAAAAAGCACTTTGTTTGCACAGTTCTGTGGAGGAGAAACCCGTGAAGAAAGTATGAAGGTTGTAAAACAGCTTTTCAAGAGAGGAGTTGGGAGTATTTTCGATTATTCCATTGAGGGAAAGGAAGATGAAGAAACTTTTGATGCAGTGTGTAAAGAGATCAAAGATATTGTAAGGTTTTCAGTAGGAAATCCGGCGATTCCTTTTATTGTATTCAAACCTACGGCATTCGGAAGAATTGATCTTTATGAAGCTGTTGGAAAGGGAGCAGAACTTACTACGAGTCAGAAGGAAGAATGGGCGAGAGTAGTCAAAAGATTTGATGAAGTGTGTGCTCTTTGTCATGAAAATGACAAAAAAGTGATGGTAGATGCCGAAGAAACCTGGATGCAGGACTCAGCAGATCAACTTTGTGAAGAGATGATGGAGAAATATAACCAGGAAAAACCTATCGTTTGGAACACCATCCAAATGTACAGAACGGGAAGACTGGAATATATTGAGGCTAACCTTCAGAGAGCAAGAGAGAAAAACTATTTTATCGGTTATAAGATCGTTCGTGGGGCTTATATGGAGAAGGAAAGAGCCAGAGCAGCAGAAAAAGGGTATGCTGATCCGATTCAGCCTACAAAGGAAGCTTCTGATAAGAACTATAATGCAGGAATTGATTTTGTGATGAATCACCTGGATAAAGTATCTGCATTCTTTGGAACGCATAACGAGATCTCTTCTGAATTGATTATGGACAAAATGAAAGCCAAATCTCTTGAAAATGGAAATCCACACGTTTATTTTGGACAGCTTTACGGTATGAGTGATAATATTACCTTCACCTTGTCTGATAAAGGCTATAATGTGGCTAAATATCTTCCATATGGACCTGTAAAGGATGTTGTTCCCTATCTTACAAGAAGAGCCCAGGAAAACACCTCTGTAGCCGGACAAACAGGAAGAGAACTTGGATTAATCAAAAAAGAGCTTGAAAGAAGAAAAAAACAATAATAATTGTTATCAAAATAAAGATACGACCCGCATATTCTGCGGGTCTTTTTATTTGAGTTATTTTAATTAAAAAATCATATTTGTTATAAATTCTGTAAATTATATAAAATATTAAGCATTGTTAATTAAATATTAATCAATCTTAAGTATTAATTATTTGTTAAAATAAATTAATTTTTATTGTTGATTTAATTTTTAATTTCTATATTTGATATAACAGTAAAAAACTAATACATGAAAAAAATCAACGGACGTAATTGCACTACAATGTGACAGGATCTTCCGGTTTCGAAAAAGATCATATTTCTAAAATAGATTCGTAAAGTTCCTGATGTTTATTAATAAATGAATCGTAAAAAGGATAAACGTATCTCAGGAATTCACTAAAATTTAAATACAAATAAAGCAAATAGCTTTAGTTTTCTTCTTCAAATATTTTTTAGCCTGACCATTTTCCGTGGTCAGGTTTTTTATGGATGAAGAGAGCCACATTCGAATAGAAATAGTGAATCAACTTTGTTTTTATTCTATCAAAAACACTTTAGTTCTACTATAAAATCTTTGAATTTAAAAGGAGTTCAATTGGCATTTTTCATAAAGATTTGGCTTCTATTTTCGTATAAATTATAGAGATTTATAGAGTTCAAAGTAGGAGACGTCATCACTGAAAAAGCTAGATTTTTATACGTTCGCTTAGAAAAAATCAATAAAATTGATTCCTTTTTGCTTCCTAAAATGAGCATATATTTTATAAAAACTTTGCGTCAAAGAAAATATTTTTTCGCAGATTCATGAAATTTACGCAGATTAAAAATCCTCATAATTGTACAATTAAGTTGAAATTAAACACGAAGAAAAATGATTTTTTATATCCTATATTAGAGGCCAAAGTAGGTTACTTTGTAGCTAAAGAAGCTACATTTTTATACGTTCGATTAGGAAAAATTAATGAAATTGATGAGCTATTTTTAACCTTAAAAAGAGTATAATTTTTCATAAAAACTTTGCGTTCAAAAAATATTAGTTGTGTTTTTCACTAAGAATTAATTTATATTTTCTTGCAAATTCAAGAGATGGAAAAAAGTATATTTGAGATTTATCCAATTGCTTTTGGCCACTAATGCACGAATAAAAATCATTCATGCATTAGTAGCCAACAAAAATATAGCAGTAGTACTATTTAAAATTTAAGGCTCGAAACTCTCGAATTTTCCGTTTTCATAAAACAAAACAATGCGTTTTATTTTATTGTTTTGATTTCCAATCACTTGACTTAATATATCTTCAGGTGAATTTTCTAATCGCTGAGAATCCGATATTTTTTCAGGAGCTTTATCTTTGGTCGATATAACCGATTCTCCAGGAGCTGTCAGAGGAATCTCTGTTTCGGTTTCATCCACTCGGAATTCGTCATCTTCATTTATCATGGTAAAAAGATCGGGTAGAGGTGTTGTTCTTACCTGATCTTCTTCAGGCTGCTCTTCCGGAATTGTGGTTTCCGGTAATTCTGATTTTAGCATTTCGCCTTCACCGGTAACCAACCAGTCCCAAAGAAGTTCAGGAAAGCGGGATTTTATTTTTATGATAAACTCCAGTGATGGTTTATTTCTTCCTGACGTAATATGCGAAATGGAAGAACGCTGCACATCAATCTCATCTGCAAATTCAGATGGGGTAAGTTGGGAGTACTCTATAACTTTTGAAATTCTTTCGTTTAAACTCATAAAAATAAGCTTTTAATTATGTTACAAATGTAACTTATAAAATTTACAAAAGCAAAACACAAATGTAAATAATTAAAATAATTATGAATATACAAATGTAACAAGAAGGTAAAATACTGATATATAGATATTTTATATTAAATTACAAATGTATTTTAATATTGTAATAATTATGTTTAATCAATACTAGGATACAGTTTTTAGGCTATTTTTCTATTAAACAACTTCAAAAAACAGACTAAATAGATGATTTTTCCATCATAAAGATCCTTTTTTAACTTCAAAATTTTAGTACATATCTATTTTACAATGTTAATCGACTAGAAATTGAGAAATAATCATTAATCGTTAAAAATCATATCCAGAATAGTATATATTGCAGTTTAAAATAGTTTTACATAGGTAAATTACTATTGTAAATCGATTTGATTTGGTATTTTCAACAGATTTTAACAGTAAATTTCTATGAATTGATGAAATTAATTTTCTGTTATCTTTTAAAGCTTTCTCAAAAATAAAATTCATATCAAATTTCGATATTTCTCAGATTTGTATCCGGTTTACATTTATATAAAGCGGTAAATTTCTATTTTATCCACAACTTATTTGTTTAAAAAAAATATACATATTTGTCTTATAATAGGCTTTTGAACACTTCAAGTATTCTTATAAATATCATTTAGATAGATTTTGTAACTTATTGAATATAAATATTTTAAATATATTTAATTAAATTATTCGCAATCCACAATTTTATCAACAGACAATTTGTCAACATAAGCTGTTTAATAATGTTACGCATGTTAATACTCCAATACCAGGTAAAATCCTTAATTTAACTTTTGTAAACTTAATTTTGTTTACAATAATTTTAACAATTTTCGTCATATTTATGCTGTTTACAAATGTTAATATTTATTGTATGCCTTAAAATGGTTAAATTTGATTCCAGTAAATTATTTTTCCAGCAATGAACTTTGAATCTATTTATTCTCCCAGCCCTGATTTCTCAAATCGCTATATTTCCCCTGAAAAATTATTTTCTTACCTACAGACAAATCTCAGCGATTATATTCAGGAGATCGGAACTTCTTATTTAGAGAAGCCTATTTATCAATTAAGCATAGGAACCGGAAACATTCAGGTGTTGGCTTGGTCACAAATGCACGGAAATGAATCCAATGCTACGCATGCCATGCTTGATCTTTTAACAAGCCTTGATAAGCTTCCCGAAATGAAGGATGACTTATTTAGTAAAATCAGACTAGATTTTATTTTTATGCTCAACCCCGATGGATCTGAAAGATGGACAAGGCTTAATGCAGCAGATATTGATCTTAACCGTGATTTTCATAATGAAGCAAGCAAGGAGATTAAGTTTCTGAAAAAAGCAGCGGCTTCAAAGAAATATGATTATGCCTTAAACCTCCATGAGCAGAGAACCATTTTTACAACAGACGGTATTCATCCGGCTACACTTTCTTTTCTTGCTCCTTCTGAAAATGTAGAACGTACTGTTACCGAAAACAGAAAAAAATGTATGGCTGTAATCGGAAATGTTTATACCCATTTAAAGGAAATGATCCCTAATCAGATCGGAAGATATTCTGATGAATTTTATCCAACTTCAACCGGTGATAATTTTATAAAAGCAGGAATGCCTACCATCTTATTTGAAGGCGGACATTTTGTAGATGACTATACCAGAAGAGGAACCAGAAAATATTATACTATTGCTCTATATTATGCACTGAAAGCAATCAGTGAACTGAACTCAGACAGTACTGGATGGGAAGCTTATTTGGACATTCCAGAAAACAAAGAAACCCACTACGATATTATCTATAGAAATGTAAGATTGAATACAGAACATGAATGTATTTTAGATATTGCTGTTCAGTATAGAGAGATGAAAGAAGATGGGAAAGATGAGATTTCTTTTGTCCCTTTTGTGATGGAAGCAGGAGATGTGAAAAAAAGAAAAGGCTGGCTGGAAATAGATTGCACAGGAAAGAAATTTGTTTCGTCTAATAAATATCCGAAGCTGGATGCAGTAGTAGATTTTACAATAGAAGATTAAACAGTTTCGGCAACCCTTTGGGTTGCCGAAACTGCTTTTTATATTTTCTATGAATAAAAAATCAGATACATATTGTAATAGGAAAACTATGATTCAGATCCTTAAAAAGGAGAAATTATAGATTATCTTTTTCTCAATTTTTTAAATTTATATAATCTGTAAAATCTATGAGGGATTTTAATATTTTATTCAATTAATAAAAATCTCTAGTTTACCACTTTAATGCCGCTAGCCAGGAACCTGATTTCTTCCTTAGGTTGTGTAATGGCATCAATTTCCGATTGAGGTTTCTTAGCATCCTCAGCATAATGTTTTTGTTCATCTACAGAAATTACTTTTCTTTCAGCATTTCCTTCTAAAACTACATTTTTACCTTTTAAAGCAGTAGGTACAAAGAAAGCATAGTCTTTCATTTTTACAAAAAACTGCGAGTTGTCATCAGTTTGAATAGTCAGCCAACATCCTTTTTTCTCACATACATCGGTAACCTTTCCTTTGATGGCTACATTTTCCAACTTCTTATTTTCTTTTTTAAGTTTCTTTCCCAGTTTATCTACTGTAATCGCTTTAGACTCTGTATTGGCAGCAACTCCCGCTCCGTAAGTGTCACCTAACAAGGCATTCCCAGCAGGTGGTGAAAATTTCTTTTGTGATGTCTCCTGTGCAAACGCCAGGGTAGAAGCGCTTACAGCAACTGCAAATAGAATAGCTCTAAATTTCATGTTTAATATTTTTTTCAAAAATACTAATTAATATTGAATCATAAATCCATAAAAATTAATAATAAACAGGTGCTTGTGTAAATTTTTAATAAAATTCAAAATGAAAGGTAGATTTGTTTATATTTGACGCCTATACTTGACTATGCATAAAAAACTGAAACTATGGGATGCCATCATGCTTGTAATGGGATCTATGATCGGAAGCGGGATCTTTATTGTAAGCGCTGACATGATGCGTAATTTAGGCTCCGGTTATTGGTTAATTGTTGTCTGGATTATAACAGGAATCATGACGGTAGCTGCAGCGATAAGTTATGGTGAACTTTCTGCTCTGTATCCAAAGGCTGGCGGACAATATACTTATCTGAAAGAGATCTTCGGTAAAAGAATGGGATTTCTTTATGGTTGGGGGCTGTTCACTGTGATACAAACCGGAACAATTGCTGCCGTGGCAATGGCTTTCGGGAAGTTTACAGCATACCTGATTCCCTCACTGAATGATGCTGCCCCTATTTTCCAAAGTGGGGAATTCAAGATTACATGGATACAAATCTTAGCCATTGCAGTTATTCTTTTGCTTACTTACATCAATACAAGAGGGGTTGAAAGTGGAAAATTTTTGCAGAATATATTTACAGGATCTAAAATTTTAGCTTTATTAGGACTGATTGCTGCAGGATTTATCCTGGTTGATTTTTCTCATTTATCTGAAAACTTTAATCTGGGAATGGATTCTTTTAATAATCTTAAAAAAGATCTGAGCGGTAATTTCCTGAAAGAAGGCTGGGAACCTATTGGCGGAATGACATTAATGGGAGGTATTGCTGCAGCAATGGTAGGTTCAGTTTTCAGTTCTGTAGCTTGGGAAAGCGTAACATTTGTTTCTGGAGAAATTGAAAATCCAAAGAAAAATGTTGTAAAATCAATGATCTACGGAACTTCTGCCGTGATGCTTTTATATATAGCCGTTAATTTTGTGTATTTAAATGCTTTGGACAGAGACAGTATTGCCTTTGCAACCAATGATAGAGTGGCTGTAGCGGCATCACAGAATATTTTTGGAAGTGCAGGAACTATAATCATTGCGGTATTGGTGATGATTTCCACTTTCGGATGTGATAATGGTCTGATCTTAGCCGGAGCAAGGGTATTGCAAACCATGGCAAAAGACGGTATGTTCTTTAAATCTGCAGAAAAAAACAATAAAAATGATGTACCTGAAAATGCATTATGGATGCAGGGAATCTGGGCTTCTTTACTATGTCTGAGCGGACAGTACGGAAACCTGTTGGATATGATTTCGTTTGTAATTGTCTTGTTCTATATGATTACGGTTTTCGGAGTCATTTATTTAAGAGTTAAGCAACCTGCATTGGAAAGACCTTATAAAACATGGCTATATCCGGTTACTCCAATCGTATACCTTATTATAGGAACTGTTTTCTGCATCCTATTATTAATATATAAGCAGCAATATACATGGCCAGGATTCTTACTGGTATTATTAGGACTTCCGGTGTACTATTTTATCAACCGTAAAAAGATAGATCAATAGATTAATATAATATAGATAATGGTTTCAGGGCTTTCAATTCAGTTTGAAGGCCCTCACTTTTGAATAATATTTTAATTTATTATAACAATTATTTAGTGAAAATGTGTATTTTGGTATTTCGTTTTTAAGTAAACGCGACCATGAAGTAAAAAACAAGAAGCTATGGATACACCAAATTACAGAATGCCCTTTGTACCGTCCACTCTAATGACAGAAGGGGGAAGTATCGATACCTGCGATATGGGAGAAAGTATTGCTCACAATATTATGTTGCTGATCACCACCAAAAAAGGAGAGAACAGATACGATGAAAACTATGGAAACGATGTTTGGAACCTGGAATTCGATAATGGAGTAACAAGTGCCATCTGGGAAAATGTTTTTGTCAAAAGCCTTAGAAGACAAATTCTTGAGTATGAACCAAGAATTGTACAGCCACAGATTGATGCTAATATCCAATTTGTAGAACACAGTTACGATACCAAAGAACACACCGAAATTAAAAAGAAAGTAAGAATTGCCATCAATGCGAAGATGGAGGAAACAGGAGAACGTTTCAGTTTTTCAACAGAATTGTTCCTGAGCCCGATGTCTATTGATTAATATTTTTAACAGCGAAAAAAAATTATGAACCTAGATCAAAATATTTATTCCAAAGAATCTGTAAAAGCAAGAATGCTGCAGAATGCAACCAAAGTATGGGGATTGAAAAGTCCGCAGTCTTTAGACCCATTTGTAAAACTATTGATTGATGCATTCAGTACAGAAGTTTTTAAAGCGAATAATGAAATACAGACAGTAAATGCCCGGATTCTTGAAAAACTGGCCAAGCTGTTAACTCCATCCATTTATACCCATCCCATTCCGGCTCATGCGGTTGCTTTCACACAGCCTTATGATTCTACCGAAGTTTTATTGGAACACACAGAGTTTTTCTTCCGAAAGCAAATGACTTCCACGGTAAAATCGGAATCAGATAAACAGCTGAATATTCCTTTTACCCCGGTGGGAAATGTAAGAATTAATAAAGTTCACACTTCAATAATGTTTGTGGGGAATACCTGCTATAGTATTGATGACAGATTTAATAAAATTCCTATTGCAAGATTTAACGGAAGACCTGAAGATTATAGAAAAGTTACAGTTGGGGTTGATGTGAGCAAATATGTGAGCGAATATTTTCCTAAATATATGAGTATATTCTGCTCTAATCCGGCTTTCGAACATTTGGATTTTGTATATAAATTATTACCGTATATTACGGTTTCAAGTAATGGAAACCCTTTGTTTGTAAGAGAAGGATTAAGCTATCTTACAGAAAGTACTCCGGATGGCTATGAGCAGATGTTTAAAGAGCAGTCCATCCGAAGCAAAGTCATTGAAGATATTAAAAGTATCTACCGTCATAAATTTATAGAGATCACAGGACTTTCCAGTAGCTTGTTCTCAGAACCGGGACAACTTCCACAAAACCTGGACTTCCTTGCCGGAAAAGAAGAGATTGTAAAATATCTGGACAATAAGCGTTATTTATGGCTTACTTTTGAATTCCCACCACAGTTTTCCGCAGAAATCCTGGATAACTTCTCATTTGTTCTGAATGCATTTCCAATTTACAACAGAGGTTGGAAAAAAACGGAATACAGCCTTGATATTATGGGAAACAATATTCCTTTAGTAACGGACGAAGGAGAGCACTTCCTGTATGTGGATGAGGTGCAGGATGGAGATGGGAGAAAATATACCGAAATACCATTTACTCCTGCTGATAATCTTAAAAAAGGATTATATACGGTGAGAAAAGGAGGAATGGAGCGTTTCACAAGCAGAAATGCAGTGGATATGATTGCCAATGTGCTGGAACTGACAAGAGATGAGATCGCAGCATTTTCCCTTTTAAACAGAGATAATGTAAAAGGTGTTCTCAGTGAAATGTCTGACAAGATGAAATCTATGGTACAGAAAGTAAACAATGCCAAGAGAAACATCAGACAGGAGCTGAACTACGTAATCATGGAACCTGTAGAAAAAACAGATCATACCTATGCGTCTTTCTGGATCACGCATTGTACATTAGCCAATCACATGCGTCCGGGAACAGAACTTTCCAATCAATTGAAATCACAGACTGTAGTACTGCTTACAGAAACCTTAGGTGGAGCTGAAGAGCAAAAAGGAACTGACAGTATTCAGGCATATAAATATGCTTTGACTACAAGAGATAAGATTATTTCCCTTGAAGATGTCAAAAACTATTGCCGAATGATTCTGAAGGATGAATTAAGAGAAGTAAGGGTAAGAAGAGGAACAATGATTAGTAACAAACCTAAAGAAGGTTTCGTAAGAACCGTTGAGATTGAAATTGTTCCGCAAAACTATTCTTTCTACGGAAGAGCATATTGGGAAAATATGGCAAACATCACCAGAAACCAAATCATTGCCAAAGCAATAGATGGAATTGAATATTTGGTGAAGGTAACCAATGAAGATGTTGAATTTCAGGATATGTAATTTTAAAATATTAAAAACAAAAAATATGAAGAAGATTATTGTACTTGCAATGGCCCTGTCTTTAACTGCTACAGTGGTAAGCTGTAAAAAAGGTGCCGGAAAACTTGGTAATGCAGTTTTAAATATGGGAGGAGAAGCAGACGCAAATGCTATTATTGATTTTAATAACAATTTTATAGATTCTTATAAAAATACATCCAAACATATTGAAAGGATCTTAAAATATGCAGATGAGGCAGTTGCTAAATCAAAGGGAGAAAATGTCTTGATTATGCCCATTGTTTTGAGCTCAATGGATTACTCTTTTTCAAAAATTAAGGAAGTTCCATCAGGTTTTGATAAAGAGAAGGCAGCTATTGAAAAAGAATTCAATATTTATAAGGATAAAAAAGAAAATATAGATAAAAAGATTGAGGAACTTAAGTCTTATATGACTTCTGAAGACTATAAAGATGATAAAGGAGCAAAAGCAGAGGCCATCAGAAAAGAAATTGAGGGTGATGTAAATGCTTTTTATGCAGCTGGGGAGAATATTATGATGAAGATCAAACCCGCTACAGATGCAGCAGAAGAGATTATTTTGAAAGATCATCCAATGAAAGAGTATATTATCTCTTCTAAAAACGTGATGAATTCTTTAGATTCCGTAATTGACCTTTTAGGGAGACAATATTCAGGGCAATTCAATGAAGCGGAAGCTCAGAAAAAGTATGATGAATATGCCAAAGCGCTAGAAGCTAACACTAAGCTAAACTTTGATGTGAAAGATCAGCAATATTCTTATAAAAAATCTCAGTTTGAAAGTTTCAATAAAAATGCTTCTAACTTTTTAGATTTGTACAGAAAACTAATCAGAGACGCTAAAGAGAAAGGGAAAATTCAGGATAATGATATCCAGCAAGTCGATTCTTCCTATGAAAGTGTATTGGGAGCGTACAATAGCTTTGTGAAATAACCTTTTTTGATTCGTTATAAAATCAACAATCAATTTTAAAATATGAAATGCCGTAGGATATGCGGCATTTTTTTATATTTAAATTTCAAAATGTATTACAATAAAAACTAGTTATTTAAATGAAAAAAACAGTACTTTTTATATCGATTTGTCTTTTCAGCCTTCAGTTAAAAAGTCAGACAATGAATGATCTAAGGAGTAAAATCAATACCATCATATCCACGAAAAATGCAACTGTTGGGGTTTCTGTAAAAGGTATTGAAGATCAAGATACGCTTAGCATCAATCCAAATCAAACAATGCCTATGCTAAGTGTTTTTAAATTCCATATTGCATTGGCTGTTTTAAATCAGGTAGATAAAGGAAAATTAAAACTGGATCAGAAATTTTTTATTAAAAAAGAAGAATTACTACCAGAAACATGGAGTCCGATAAGAGAAGAATATCCGGAAGGAAATATGCCTTTGACATTAGATCAGTTATTAAGATACACCGTTTCCCATAGTGATAATAATGGTTGTGATATTCTGCTGAAGATAGTAGGGGGAGCTCCCATAGTACAGAAATTCGTCAACCAACAGGGCATCAAAGACTTCACCATCCGATTGAATGAACAGCAAATGAATAGCTTTGAATCCTATTTTGTGAATACATCAACTCCTTTAGCTACCACCAATCTTTTAGAAAAATTCTACAAAAAGAAAATACTAAAAAAAGAGACTACAAAATATTTATATCAGATCATGGTAGAAACTTCAAGAGGACTTACCTGGATGAAAGCAGGTTTGCCTGCTGGAACAGAATTAGCCCATCGTACGGGAATTTCAGGAAGAAATGATGAAAATATCAGAGCCGCTATGAACGATGTAGGAATTGTAAAACTTCCCAACGGAAAACATTTCATTTTATCTGTCTATTTGAAAAACATCAATGAAGAAATGAAAGATACAGAAAAGATCATTGCTGACATAGGAAACGCTGTTTGGGAGTACTATGTAAGGAAGCCATAATTACTAGGATGCGTTTCAAATTTTTTTTAAACTGCAATTTTTAAAATAAACTTCCTTATAATCATCTATGAAAATCAGCGTAATCTGTGTCAAATAAATTCTATAGAAGCGGGCTTTAGCCAGTTTTTTCAATCATAACAGATTCATTGGCTTTAGCCCAAAGCTATATAAGCATTGTTACAGGATCCGGTTCAAAATAAAGTCTTATTATAAAAATTTTAACCCTTTCAGATTAAAAAAAATTCCATAAAATTCCGTAATTTTGCACGTTGTGATTTTCAGGCAAAGTCATTTCAAATTATGAGCAAATCAACAGAATATATAGAAGTTTACGGAGCACGTGAACACAATCTAAAGAATATTAATGTTAAAATTCCGCGCAATGAACTGGTAGTGATTACCGGGCTTTCCGGAAGTGGAAAATCTTCATTGGCTTTTGATACTATTTTTGCAGAAGGCCAGCGTCGTTATATAGAGACATTCTCTGCTTATGCCCGTCAGTTTTTGGGTGGATTGGAGCGTCCGGATGTAGATAAAATTGAAGGACTTTCACCCGTTATTGCCATTGAGCAGAAAACAACCAATAAAAACCCTCGTTCTACTGTAGGTACTGTTACAGAACTGTATGACTTTCTCCGTCTTTTGTATGCAAGAGTTTCAGATGCTTATTCATTGTCTACAGGACAGAAGCTGGTAAGTTATACCGAAGATCAGATTCTTGATACCATTAAGGAAAACTATAAAGGAGAAAAAATCATGTTGTTGGCTCCTGTTGTACGCTCCAGAAAAGGACATTATCATGAACTTTTCGTTCAAATGGCTAAAAAAGGGTATGGACAGGCAAGAATTGATGGTGAGCTACAGGATATTGAATATGATTTAAAGCTGGACCGTTATAAAACCCACGATATTGATATTGTGATCGATCGTTGGATCATAGGAGAAAATGCTTCAGAAGGAAGAATGGAAAAATCCCTGCGTACTGCGATGGAAATGGGAGAAGGAATCATCGGAATTCAGAAACTGGGAGGTACAGATATTGAGTATTTCTCTAAAAACCTGATGGATGCTGAAACAGGTCATTCCTTAGCATTACCGGAACCTAATACTTTCTCATTCAACTCTCCAAAAGGTAGCTGCCCAAATTGTAAAGGACTGGGAACAATCAAAAAGATCAACACAGATTATTTCATTGATAACCCTAAACTGTCAATCAACCAGGGAGGTTTGCTGCCATTGGAAGATATTAAGTCTAATAAATGGATTCTGGCACAGATCAAGAATATTCTTGAAATCTTCGGACTAGGAATGACAACTCCATTACAGGATATCCCGGCAGAAGCTTTGGATTATATCTATAACGGATGTCATAAGGAATTCAATAAGGATCTTAAATATGCGGGAATTACCAAGAAGATCAAGATCAGCTTTGACGGTTTGATCGCCTTTATGGAGGAAATTATTGATGAAAGAGAATCCTACGAAGCTATTTTATTGGAAAGACACTTCACTACAGAAGAAATATGTCCGGAATGTGGTGGAACCCGTCTTCAGCCCTCAAGCTTAAGTTTCAAAATTGATGGGAAAAATATTGCTGAGGTCAATGGATTAAGCTTGGCAGATTTAAAAGAATGGCTGACCGATGTTAAAGATAAATTCTCTGAGAAAAATAAAATCATCGCCCACGAAATATTAAAAGAGATTGAAACCAGACTTCAGTTTTTGTTGGATGTTGGTTTGGACTATCTAAGTTTAAGTAGAAGTTCAAAAACCCTTTCGGGGGGAGAATCACAAAGGATTCGTCTGGCAACACAAATTGGATCTCAACTGGTGAATGTTTTGTATATTCTTGATGAACCAAGTATTGGCCTTCACCAAAGAGATAACGAAAGATTGATTCATTCTTTAAAGAACCTTAGAGATATTGGAAATTCTGTTTTAGTAGTAGAACATGATAAAGACATGATCTTAGAGGCCGATGAGGTGTTGGATATTGGTCCAAGAGCCGGAAAGTTCGGTGGAGAAATACTTTGGCAGGGAAAACCAAAAGATCTTCTAAAAGCAGATACTATCACTGCTCAGTATATCAACGGAAAAAGAAAGATCGAAATTCCAGCAGAAAGAAGAGCCGGAAGCGGAAAAAATATTGTTCTGAAAGGAGCAACAGGAAATAACCTTAAAAATGTTACGCTGGATGTTCCGCTTGGAAAACTGGTTGTAGTCACCGGAATTTCAGGAAGTGGAAAATCTTCTTTAATTAATGGAACGTTATATCCAATCCTTAATAAGCATTTTTATAGAGCCGTTCAGGAACCTTTACCATACAAGAAGATCGAAGGACTTGATAATATTGATAAAATTGTAGACGTAGATCAGACACCGATCGGGAGAACTCCACGTTCAAATCCGGCAACTTATACGGGAATGTTTACAGATATCAGAAACCTTTTTGCAGAATTGCCTGAAAGTAAAATCCGTGGGTATAAACCGGGAAGGTTTTCTTTCAACGTAAAAGGGGGAAGATGTGAAACCTGCCAGGGGGGAGGATTAAAAGTAATTGAAATGAACTTCCTTCCGGATGTATATGTTCACTGTGAAACCTGCAACGGAAAACGTTTCAACAGAGAAACCCTTGAAGTTCGTTACAAAGGAAAATCCATTTCCGACATATTGGATATGACAATTGATGAAGCAGTAGAATTCTTCCAACCGATTCCAAAAATCTTTGCTAAAGTGAAAACTTTACAAGATGTAGGATTGGGATATATTACGCTTGGGCAACAGTCCACAACACTTTCCGGAGGAGAGGCACAGCGTATCAAGTTAGCTACTGAGTTAGCAAAAAGACAAACCGGAAATACATTATATATCCTTGATGAACCTACCACAGGATTGCATTTTGAGGATGTAAAAATCCTGATGGACGCAATCAATCAATTGGTAGAACTAGGAAACTCATTCATCATTATTGAACATAATATGGATGTGATTAAACTGGCAGACCATATCATTGACGTAGGACCGGAAGGTGGAAAATACGGTGGACAGATTGTAGCTCAGGGAACTCCGGAAGAGATTGTGAAGTCTAAGAAGAGTTTAACCGGGAAGTTTTTGAAGAGGGAATTGGAATAGGAATATATTAACCTAAATATCAAAAGAATTTGCGCAAGCAGATTCTTTTTTTATTTTTAACTTAGGCTACACATGCTTTGAAGTCGATTGCAGAGGAAAATAAACTGCTTTATTAACCTGAGTTTAGTTTTTATTTTAATCCGTTTATTGTAGGTGATTTTTTGTTAACAATATCATTCATTTACAGTGAAAATAGGAATTAAAAGTCTCAAATTTTAAATATTTCAGGATATAAACAACATTCCAATATTAATTTTTAAATTATTTGTCAAATTTAATTAACTGTAAATCAATAATTTAATATCCAATGTTAACTCAATGTTAACTGAAAGTGAATTTAATATGAATTATTTTTAATAACTTTGGTTAAGAGATAAGGATAAAATTATTATAATATTTAAAACCAGTTAGTTATGAAAAATAAAATTCAAATATTGATGGCTTCACTTTTCGTTATCGGATTAGCTACTATAATGAACCAAACTAAAGCACAAACCACAGATAAGAATACAATCCAAGAAATTCAGTTAAGTAAAAGTGAAACTTTTAGTGATATAAGAAATAAACTAATCGCCAATTTTGATCTGGATAATCCTGAATATAAACAAGGAACGGTCAATTCAGTGGTAAAATTTGATATTGCTAAAAACGGAAAAATTGTAAATGTTCATTCTAATGGTGATTGTAAGACGGTAAGCAAAGAAATTGAAACTGTTTTGAGCGAACTGGATTATAGAGTAGATCGCAATAGATTGACAGACAATATGGTGGCATATACCTATGTGATGCCTGTTACTGTAGAAATCCATAACAGATAATATGTATAGGAATCTATATTTAGTTAGAAAGTGTGAATAATGAAATATATAAGCATTAAATTGTAATAATGGATAATAATATTCGTTTTAATTTTACAAAACCATAAAATTAGAACTATATGAAAAATTTAAAAAAGCTGACTAAAGTAGATTTGAAGTCAGTGTACGGAGGAGAGCCAAAAAAATATTGTACCTATTGCGAATGGGCAAATAAAGTATTTTGCAGCGAAATTCCAATCGTTCAGTGCCCATAAAAAATCAAGCCGCTTTTTAAAGCGGCTTTTTTATTGTTGAGCATATTGGATAAAATCATTCAGACTCGTTTTAAGATCCTTGGAACTTCCTATTGAATCAAAAACAATATTATCAATTTTCCATCCTTTTTCAGTGTCAATCAGTTGCAATGTATCAGTCCATAACACCTTTGGAGAGGTCATATCATATTCAAACTGAACAAGTGCTTTTGCCATTTTATCATGAATAATAATATTTTTGATGGTATAATGGGTATATCCTTCATACAGGCTGGAAAAGATCGCCCCTTCAAATATCAACGGTTTTTCATCCGGATGATTACTGTTTTTCACTTTTTCAATATCTGTTTTTGAAGCATTGATTGCTTTTTCTAATGCCTTTTTTAATTCCGGAGAAAATAATTCATCAGGTATTGGTTGATTGTAAATCATATCATTAGATTTTCCATATTGGCTGTAAAGTTGATTTACTTTTTCAGTAATCAGTTTTTTTTCAGTTGATGGAGATTGTGTTTTGCTGCAAGCTGTAAAGCATATAAGAAAACTTGCATATAGGAAAAGGAGTCGCATCATAATAGAGTATTGGTTTTTTCATCCAAAAGATATACCAAGCCATCAGTTGTAGAGTAACTTCTGATCAAAAGCTTAAATTTCCTGGGTTAATATATTCAAATTTAAATTATTTCCTATATTTGTGATAATTAGATCCTAATTAACACAAAAAACACAGCATGAAAAAAAACACGACTTCAGAACGTGTATCCTTTACTGGGGGATACCGTGCTCCTGATAATGCCCAGGCAGTGAAAGAAAATAATACAGCAGGAATTAACCGTATTGTTAAACTTTCCGCAGTAATCAATGGCGAAATTATTTCAAGTTTTAAACATTTCAAATTAAAGCAAAGTGCAATAACACATCACGAGTTTGAATTAACATTGGCTCATGATGCCTTATCCGAAAAACAAGGTCATCAATTGGAACAGGCCAATACATTTTTGGGAAAACGCCTTACGATAAAAATTGCTTACAAAGATTTCGAAACGAAAAACAGCCCTGAGAGGGTTTTTGTAGGAATTATTACCAAGGTAGGTTTCAGTCAGGAAGCTCACAGCTTGGGAAATATTGTTTTAAAAGGTTTCAGCCCTACTATTCTTCTGGATGGTGCAGCCCATACCCAGAGTTTTGGAGGTGCACAGCCTGTGAATACCGGAATTATAGCTGATGAGGTAATCAAGCAGGGAATAGATCCGTTTTGGTATGACTTCAGAGTGAATGCCAAAGCCTCGTCACAAATTGTCTACAGTACACAATATAACGAAACCCATTACAATTACTTGTGTAGAATTGCCGAGGCTTATGGTGAACAGTTTTTCTATGATGGAGAAGTGCTGCATTTCGGAAATATGCCGGCTCCGGCTGCTCCTCTTGAGCTGATAAGTGGAAGTAATACTTCAAATATTCATACTGAACTTAGGGCAATTCATGCTCAACCTAATTATTACGGATATAACAGCAGTAAAAATACGATGTTGACTTCGGGAGAAACTCCGTTAAAACATATGGGAAATCTTGCTCAAACCGCTTATATAAATAATGAAAGTATTTTCAAGACCCCTTCTCTTCAATCGGCGCCTATCCGGGCAGCTACTGATATGGATGTAGTGAATTCTCAAACCGGAGCATGGGGAAGTAAAGGTGTTGATGTATTTGTAGTATCCGGTGATACCACAATGCCTTTTCTTTATCCCGGCTGCACAGCAGATCTTTATCTGAGAAAACCTGATTCCAACAAAACGGGGTATTTCACCAAACTCATGATGACCAAGGTTATTCATGAGATTGATACCCTAGGCCATTATAAAGGAAGTTTTGAAGCCATTGCTTCTGATACGGGATATATGCCCAAACCTGAATTTACAGTTCCTTTTGCAGAAACCCAGCCAGCAGTGGTCGTTTCCAATGAAGATCCTTTGGGGCAAGGACGTGTAAGGGTGAAATTTCTTTGGCAGCTCAATGAAACTACAGATTTTATCAGAGTAATGAGTCCTGATGCGGGTGGAACAGATCAGATCACCCAAAACAGAGGGTATGTAGCCATTCCTGAAGTAGGAGATCAGGTAATGGTGGGATTTGTTCATAATCATCCCGATCGTCCTTTCGTAATGGGAGGAATGTTTCATGGCGGTGTTGCTCTGGGAGGAGGGATAAATAATCACCTTAAATCGATTCAGACCAGAAGCGGAATCCGTATTCTGATGAACGATGCTGAAGGCAGTGTGAATATTGTAGATCCAAGCGGCAACAATTATTTCATGGATGGAAAAGGAAATATTACCGTATCTGCTCCCAATGATATCAACTTCAATGCGGGCGGAAACCTCAATATCAATGTCGGACAAAATATGTCTACCAGTGTTGGGATGAATAAAACGGATACCGTTACCATGAACCATAGTGAGAGTATAGGAATGATTAAAACCTCTTCTGTAATAGGAGATTCTCAGGTTTTTATAACCGGAAAACTGACAGAGTTTATAGAAGGAGATGTACACAGCGAAGTAAAACAGGAACGTAATGAAATTTCAAGAAAAGAAATGAATTTCAGTACAGAAGAAAATTTTACTAGCCATACCAAAAGCTCGATCTTTATGAACAGTGGCGAAAAAGGACATAATCATTAATACTTTTCCTATGAGCAGAACAAGAATTGTAAACGGAAAGTATACCAAGGTGACCCAAAAGGGGTATAATCTGTACTCTGAAGGAAATACTAATATTAATGCATCAGGTTTGAATAACCTGAATGCTGATAAAGATATCCATCATGGTTCAGCGGTGGAAAGAGCGGCAGGTTATCAACCCAAAGATTCCGTAAATGTTTTTATCGGGATGTTTTTTGACGGAACAGGCAACAACAGGTATAATTCTGATAAAACCTATTACAGTAAAATCAATTCCGGAGAAACCTATTATAAAAATGACACCGTTCCCCAGGAATATTACGAAACGATCAAAGATCCCAAAACCGGAAAACAGAAAAAAATAAAAATCTCAGACCGTGACAGCTACTGGAATCCCTATTCAAACGTAGCAAAATTGTTTGATCTTTATAAGGAGAAATTAGAGGCAGCTAAAGATGATGAGTATCCGGAATATGGAGAATATGCTATTTTAAAACAATATGTAGAAGGGATAGGAACAAAACAGGATAAAGAAGATGATATTGCGGGTTCTTGTGCAGGAAGAGGTGATTGGGGAGTGATAGGCAGAGTGGAGGAAGGGATTAAAAATGTAATTGCCAATGAGTTTAAGCAAATTTCTAAAGACAAGAAAATAAATAAGATTGTATTTGATGTTTTTGGGTTCAGCCGGGGTGCTGCCGCAGCAAGGCATTTTTGTAATGAAGTAAAGAAATCTGCAAAATATGATACGGTGATGAGAGATGAGATGGATACCAAGATGGGACGTCCAAGAGTCACTTATGTTTCTGAGCATGCAGGTGGTCTTTTTGGGAAAAGACTGAGTAAAGCAGGGTATAAACCTGTGGGAGATACTTTTACCATAGAAATTCGTTTTCTGGGAATATTTGATACGGTAGTTTCAGATATGGTAGTGAAAGAAAATTTAGGGTATAAAGTAGCAGGGGCATTGGCGACCAGTCCTTTAACGGTTCCTTACAGTATTGCCGCTTTTCTGGGACAGGCATCACTGCAGAAGATCAAAACCAAGGTCTCAGGACTGGGGATCAAAAAAATATTTCATATTACAGCACACAATGAATGGCGGAAGAATTTTGCTTTAACCCCTACAGAAGAAGGCTATACTTTATCAATGCTGGGAGCGCATTCGGATATAGGCGGGGGATATGCCCATCTGGATAAATATACCGCGGTACTGGATTATTTTGATGTAAAAGTAGGAGATCATAAAACGCTTCAGGAAAAAGAAAAAATAAGACAGTTTTATATCAACCGGCGTATTTCTACAGAAAAAGAGATTGTGTTTAGGAATACCTATGACCACGTTAAGGAAACAACAGTGACCGGTGCAGGAGTTGGAACACGGGAAATTAAAGCAGAACCGGATTTCCTGGATAAAGAAAAAACAGTATCTACAAGTCCTTATTATCAGATATACCAGACCAAAGAATCAGACCATTATATCCTGGAAGACTCCCGGTATATTTCCAATAAATACAGCCTGGTAGCAATGTACATGATGTTGCAGAAGGGGATAGATAACAAAGTACCTTTTTATGATGATTATAAAATAGCAAACCCTAAAGTTCCTCATGAATTTGAATATGAAATTCCAGATACGGATAAATATAAAATATTGAAACAATATATGGAGATAATGCTGGAGGAAGGTAAAAAAGAAGGGGTTGGTAATTATACAATACCATCGGAAATATATCAACATATTTGTAACCATTATATTCATCTTTCTGCTAACTTTGGTGGATTGGCAGCAATAGGGGTAAAAACAGGAGATCATCACCTTTTGGAAAGTCTAGGTTTTGTCAATCAACCGGTAGCGCCTAAAGTCGATAAAGATGGGAGTGTCTATTATGAAAGAGAAAAATGGTATCCTTAGATCAATAATGTATGATAAAGATAAGCCGAATAAAAAATAAAATATTATTCTTACCAGGTTTGCTGTTGATGGTAAATTGCCAGCCAAAGGATAAATTTGAGTGGAATGCTGGAGTTTCAGCACCAATCTATTATGGGGCGTCAGGCCCATTTGTAGAATACTTTTATAAGGGAAAAAGTGTTGCCGGCACTTCAGCAGCAGGTATAGAGCCTGGCTGGGGTTTAACAAGTGGTGGCTATACGGGAGGAGATATCAATAAACCTGTTCCTGATAGTATATCTGTAAGTTGGATCTGTGATGCAGATGGAATACATTATAAAACAGGACATAAATTACCAAGAGAGAAAATGCTAAATTTATTTAAAAATAAAATAGTAGGATCTAATGGTGAAAAAATTGATTATACTCAAATAGTAACAGGAATGGCACCTGGTGGAAATGTAATTGTTTGGATGAAAGGTGGAGATTCAAGTACTGAAATCACAAATTTTAAAGCAAAGAATATAGGAATCTGGAGAGAAAATGATAAGAATTACAAAAAGTATGTAGAAGAACACGAGAAGGTGTCTGAAGGTTTTAAAATTGCTAATGTATTCCGCTATTTTCACGGTATTCCTTATTCAGTTTGGGAAAAAGGAGAGAAAACATACAAATATGATATAGGCTTTAGCAGTGAGGAGGACCGTGATTTTTACGAATCGGTTACTGCTTTTTCAAAGGACGGCAGCTATATATTTTTAAATGAAAATCAATTTATTATTCCTTATAAGGATTGGCTGTCTAACCATATTAATGCTGGAGTAAAAGAAGGAAAACTTCCAGTTCATACAGTAGTTCAATGGATATCAGAAGATAATAAACAATGGTATAAAGGTGAGATTGTTTTTCCTGCTGATTTTCAAAATACTTTTGAGTCATTTTATCAAAAGAATAAAAATATCCATATTGTGTATGTAATGGATAAGTTGAATCCTTCTGAGAATTATACGTTTGGAACAATATGGTTGCAAAGTTCCACCTCAAAAGAACGTATAATGAAGTTCCGCTTAGCGAAATTGAATAATGAGACTAGAAAATATGATGTTTCAAAATACACTCTTCCTAAGGGATTTGTAGTTCCCAAATGGGAAGGCAGAATCCCGCTTCAAAAACCTACCGATCTTCAATACTGGCAGGAGGAATAACAATAAGGGATAGTATTTATACTATATAACCTTTGCTGCCATGTGCTACAATCTTCTACAATACAACAAATACTTTTCTCATCAATACCAAAAAATCAATACATTTGAATAGATAAAAAAATTGTGGATTCTATTCTCAACGTTGCAGTTCGTTCCCTGTGTGTTTACCTTTTTATGGTAATCGCTATTCGTTTGTTTGGCAAGAATCAGCTTTCTCAGCTCAATGCGGGAGATGTTGTTTTGTTACTTTTAATATCTAACGCCGTACAGAATGCAATGGTAGGTCCGGATACTTCATTGCAGGGAGGTTTGATTGCAGCTTTAGTTTTATTTGTCGCCAATTTTATTTTAAAAAGACTGATGTTCTCCAATCGCTCCTTTGAAGCTTTTATGCAGGATGAACCCGTTATTTTAATAAGAGATGGAGTGGCAGATCAGACCGCCTTAAATCGGGTTAAAATTACGGAAAATGAACTGGAAGAAGCCATTAGAGAACACGGTATCGAAGATATCAAAAATGTTAAATTATCCGTATTAGAGGTAGATGGGAATATAAGTGTGGTCTCTCAGGATGAGAAAAGCAAACAAACCCATTATGCACGAATCAAAAGAAAATACAAAAGAAAATATCATTAATCCTATGAATTACGAATTACGAGAAATGCTTCCCAATGACGAAGCAAGAGTGTTGGAAATTTTCAGACAGGGAGTAGAGGGCGGTATTGCTACTTTGGAAACAGAAGTTCCCACTGCTGAAGCCTGGAGTATGGAATATTTCAATGATTGCCGTTGGGTGCTGGAAAACGAAAATAATGAAGTGATAGGATGGTGCGCCCTTAAACCGGTAAGCAAAAGAGAAGCTTTTAAAGGAGTGGCAGAAGTCAGCATTTACTTCGATAATGAATATCAAGGAAAGGGATTGGGCTCGATATTGCTTAAAAAGATCATACTGGATAGCGAAGACCATGGATTCTGGACCTTGCAGACCAATCTCTTTTCCGAAAATGAAATGGCAATCAAATCTCACCAGAAAAACGGATTCAGAATGGTTGGTGTTCGTAAAAAAATAGGAAAACTGAACGGTGAATGGAAAGACCTTGTTATGATGGAAAAACGAAGCGAAATTATCTGATGAATAATGAGGTAGGGAAAGTTGCTTACAGGATATCTCAACTTTAAGCTCTACACTCCAAAGATTGAATACTAAATAACTTGGCTTGAACCTTGTTGTAGATCATTCATTAAATTGGAAAAAGTAGAAATAATGAAAAGTATGTTTAAGATTACAGGCATTTTAATGGTTGTATTGATGCTTACTTCCTGTGTGGCATATGATAATGGAGGGTATCAGACCAAGAAAATTCCACCAGGACAAGCTAAAAAAATATATGGCGGAAGCGCAAAAGATTATGCTCCTGGACAGGTGAAAAAAAGAAATGGCTATTAAAAAATTATGATAAAACATTCCTTCAAAAGGAGTGTTTTTTATTTTAAAATAAGATATTTTTTTGAATGATTTGGCATCAACATTGATTATTTTAATACAGAACAAAAAGTTGAAAAAATGAAAACAATGCTTAAGGCTCTTGGAGTCATGGCAATAATACTCACGCTGTCATCTTGTGCAGTAGATGGATATTATGGAGGCAGAACGCATGGATATGGATATTACGGACCAAGATATTATGGTTACGGTCCCAGATATACAGAAAGAGTATATGTTTATGGTGGTGGCCATCATGGCGGATATTATCACCATGGAGGCGGAGGCCATCATAACGGATTTCATAGATAATAGATTAGATAAAAAAAAGCACTGAAGATTTCAGTGCTTTTGCTTTTATCATTACAGCCTCAATTTTTTTGGATTCAGAAGCGTGTCAAAAATCATTACTTCCGGTCCGAACTTATTTTCAATTCGCTCTGCGATATTTTTCAATTCACTTTCAAGAAAATCGTTTCTCAGTTCATCATTATCAAATACCAGAAGGAGATTGTAATTTTTTCCTTCATCAATATAATCACTATGAACTTCAGATAGAATATACTTGTCGACATCCATCAGATTTTCGGTCATTAAAATCAGGGTTTCATCAATATAATTTTCCCATTCTTCCAGATTATTTTTCGTGCAGTGGAAAGTTATACTTAATACGCTCATATTTTAAGAATTTTTAAGATTTTGTGGATAAATTCTAGCACAAAAATCGGCATTTTTTTCGTAAATTAGCCCGTTAATAAAAATTGGAAATAAATAATTTTCAGACTTACAGCTAATGGTCTGACAATCATTATAATAAAATTTGTTTATGCAAAAAGAAGGAGAAAGACTGATTCCTATCAACATTGTTGATGAAATGAAGTCGTCTTACATCGATTATTCGATGTCCGTTATCGTTTCAAGAGCGTTACCGGATGTAAGAGACGGCTTGAAACCCGTTCATAGAAGAGTACTTTATGGTATGTATGGATTAGGGGTTTTTTCGAATAGAAAATATTTAAAATCTGCGAGAATTGTTGGGGATGTTTTGGGTAAATACCACCCGCACGGAGACTCCTCTGTATATGACGCGATGGTGAGAATGGCTCAGGAATGGAGCTTACGTTATCCTCAGGTTGACGGACAAGGTAACTTCGGATCCATGGATGGTGACCCGCCGGCAGCAATGCGTTATACTGAAGCAAGGTTGAAAAAAATCTCTGATGAGGTTCTTTCTGACCTTGATAAAGAAACTGTTGATTTCCAGAATAACTTCGATGACAGCTTACAGGAACCGACTGTAATGCCTACAAAGGTTCCTAACCTTTTGGTAAACGGAGCTTCAGGTATTGCTGTAGGGATGGCAACCAATATGGCGCCACACAACCTTTCTGAATCTGTAGATGCCATTTGTGCATATATTGATAATAAAGAAATTACGATCGATGAGTTGATGCAGCATATTGTTGCTCCGGATTTCCCAACAGGAGGTATCATTTATGGATACGACGGAGTAAGAGATGCATTCCATACAGGTAGAGGTAGAGTTGTTCTGAGAGCAAAAGTTAATTTCGAAGAAATCGGAAACAGAAATGCAATTATCGTAACAGAAGTTCCTTACCAGGTAAATAAGGCGGAAATGATCGCCAGAACTGCGGAACTTGTTAAAGATGAGAAAATTCCTGGTATCCACGAGATCAGAGATGAATCGGACAGAAAAGGACTTCGTGTGGTATATGAATTGAAAAACGATGCAATTCCGAACGTAGTTCTAAACCTTTTATATAAATATACAGCTCTTCAGACTTCTTTCAGCGTAAATAACATTGCGTTGGTACATGGAAGACCAGAACAATTGAATCTTAAAGATATCATTCATCACTTTGTAGAGCACAGACATGAGGTAATTGTAAGAAGAACTCAGTTTGAGCTTAAAAAAGCAAAAGAAAGAGCACATATTCTTGAAGGGTTCATGAAGGTGATTGGAGGTCAGGATGCTTTAGACAGAGCAATTTCAATCATTCGTCACAGTGCTAATCCTCAGGCTGCAAAAGAAGGCCTGATCGAAGCATTTGAACTTTCAGAAATTCAGGCTCAGGCAATTCTTGATCTTAGATTAGCTCGTCTTACCGGAATGGAGCTTGATAAGATCCGTGATGAATATGATGCAATTATGAAAGAGATTGCTAATTTGGAAGATATTCTTGCGAGTGAACCAAGAAGATTCCAGATTATCAAGGAGGAGCTGATCGAAATCAAAGAAAAATATGGTGACGAAAGAAGAACTGAAATTGATTATTCAGGAGGAGAAATGTCTATTGAAGATATTATTCCAAATGAATCAGTAGTCCTTACAATCTCTCACGCAGGATATGTTAAGAGAACTTCACTTTCAGAATATAAAATTCAGAGTAGAGGAGGTGTAGGAAACAAAGCAGCTACAACAAGGGATTCTGACTTCCTTGAATATATTGTATCTGCAACGAACCACCAATATATGTTATTCTTTACCGAAAAAGGTAGATGTTACTGGTTAAGAGTATTTGAAATTCCTGAAGGCTCTAAAACGGCAAAAGGAAGGGCGGTACAGAATCTTATCAACATTGAACCGGATGATAAAATCAAAGCATATATTAGAACCAACAACCTGAAAGACTCTGAATATGTAAACCAAATGAGTGTAGTAATGGTAACTAAAAACGGTACCATCAAGAAAACATCATTGGAAGCGTATTCAAGACCAAGGGTAAATGGAGTAAATGCTATTGAAATTAGAGATAATGACCAATTATTAGGAGCTTACCTTACAAATGGTACTTCCCAGATCATGATTGCTACTAAAAATGGTAAGTGTATCCGTTTCCCTGAAGAAAAAGTAAGAGAAGTAGGTAGAGGCTCTATTGGGGTACGTGGTATTGCGATGGAAGACAATGATGAAGCTATTGGTATGATTGTTGTGAATGACGTAGAGAACGAAACCGTACTTGTAGTATCTGAAAAAGGATATGGTAAGAGAACTGCGGTAGAAGACTATAGAATTACAAACAGAGGAGGGAAAGGAGTTATCACCCTAAACATTACCGAGAAAACAGGAAATCTGATTGCTATTCAAAACGTAACAGACGAAGATGGATTGATGATTATCAATAAGTCTGGTGTTGCTATCAGAATGGGAATGGATGAAATGAGAGTGATGGGTAGAAATACACAAGGGGTAAAACTAATCAATCTTAAGAAGAATGACGAAATTGCAGCCATTGCAAAAGTAGAAATGGATAAAGATGTAGAAGAAGATTCTGAAGAGATGGATGGTATTGAAGGAGTTGACGAAACTGAAGGAGAAGTTCAGGAAGGAATGGAGTCCTTATTTGATAACCTGGAAAATGATAATACAAACCCTCAGGCTGAGGAAGATGAGAATTCTGGTTCTGAAGAATAAATGTACAATTAATATAAAATAGTTATTATGAAGAAACTAATTTTAGGTATGGCGATCGTAGCATCTGCTTTTGTTTTTGGGCAGAAAGGAGATGTAAATGCTAAGCTTCAGGCTGCTAACAAAGCTGCTATGGATGCATATAATGCAAAAAATTATACAGCTGCAGCACCTAAGTTTGTAGAAGTTTACGACTTATTGAAAGCGAATGGTCAGGATAATAAGATATATATGTATTATTCAGGACTTAGTCATGCATTAGCTAACGAAAGTGATCCGGCTATTAAAATATACACAGACCTTATAAATTCCGGATTTACAGGAGTAGAAACAACTTATACTGCTAAAGAAAAGAAAAGCGGAAATGTAGTAAACTTGGATAAAGCTACTTGGGAGCTTATGAAAAAGAATTCTGATTATTCTGATTTCAAAACTGAGCAGTCCGCAGGAGTAGAAGTAGATTTATATGAAACTTTATCTTTATTGCTTCTTAATGCTAAAAAATCAAATGAAGCTCTTGTAATCATTGAAAAAGGATTGGCTAAATATCCTAACAATGCCAAGTTGAAAGAAAGTCAGACAACGGCTTATCTTCAATCTGGAAACATGGATAAATTTGTTACTAATTTGAAAGAACAATTAGCGAAGAATCCTAATGATGCAACCAACTGGTATAACCTTGGAGTAATGCAGGCAAAAACTCCGGCTACAGTTAATGATGCTTTAGAATCATTCAAAAAAGCAATTGAACTTAAACCTGATTTTGCAAACGCTTATCAGAACCTTGTATATACTACCATTGGAGATGACTCTAAAATTGTAGCCGATATCAATGCGCTGAGAAAGGACAAGCCGGATGAAGCTACTAAATTAATTGATGCAAGAAGAGAAAGATTTGCAAAAGCTTTACCATTTGCAGAAAGCTGGTATAAAGCAGATCCTAAGAATATTGATGCAGTTAGTACACTAAAGGAAATTTATGTAGTAACTAAAAATATGGATAAAGTTAAAGAAATGAAAGCTAAAGAAGCTGAGCTAAGCGCAGCAGCGAAGTAATCATTAATAATTTAATAATAAAAAGCCGAAACATCAGTGTTTCGGCTTTTGTTTTTAGCAAAAATCAAGATTCATTGCCTAAAATTTATCATTCAAAATTTCTATTCTTTCTGAAGAGGATCGGTAAATTTCATCCCTAGAAATTCTCTGCAATTCCGTATCTTTGAGAAAAATTTTACCAAAATGATCGAGTGGAAAACCGCTAAGGAATACGAAGATATTACCTATAAAAAATGTAATGGTGTAGCGAGAATTGCTTTTAACAGACCGGAAGTACGTAATGCATTCAGACCAAAGACAACCTCAGAATTATATGATGCCTTTTATGACGCCTCTGAAGACCCTTCAATAGGTGTTGTTTTGCTTTCAGGAGAAGGACCAAGTCCGAAAGACGGCGGTTGGGCTTTCTGTAGTGGAGGAGATCAGAAAGCAAGAGGAGACCAGGGGTATGTTGGAGAAGATGGAAGACATCGTTTAAATATTCTGGAAGTTCAGCGTTTGATCCGATTCATGCCGAAAGTGGTAATTGCAGTAGTTCCGGGATGGGCTGTTGGAGGTGGACATTCACTTCATGTAGTATGTGACTTAACTTTAGCGAGTGAAGAGCATGCTATTTTCAAGCAAACTGATGCTGATGTGACAAGTTTTGATGGTGGTTACGGATCGGCTTACCTGGCAAAAATGGTTGGACAGAAAAAAGCCCGTGAAATATTCTTTTTAGGACGAAATTATTCCGCCCAGGAAGCATTTGAAATGGGAATGGTAAACAAAGTAGTTCCTCATGCAGAATTAGAAGATACAGCTTATGAATGGGCTCAGGAAATCTTAGGAAAATCCCCAATGTCTATCAGAATGCTGAAATTTGCAATGAACCTTACCGATGACGGAATGGTTGGACAGCAGGTGTTTGCAGGAGAGGCAACCCGTTTAGCTTATATGACCGAAGAAGCTAAGGAAGGAAGAAATGCGTTTCTTGAAAAAAGAAAACCGAATTTCGGAGAAGATCAATGGATATCATAACATTGGTAATGAGTAATAAATAAGAAGCAATTTTTTTCATTATTTATTACCCATTGCTCATTACTTATAAATTTATGACTGATTGGATAAAAGCCGCAAGGCTAAGAACTTTACCGCTGTCATTAAGCGGGATTATTATGGGAGCTTTCATTGCCAAATGGAGGTTATACAGAGAAGGCGGAACCTGGGATTGGAAAATTTTTGCATTAGCCCTTTTGGTAACCCTTTTATATCAGATTTTATCAAACTATGCCAACGATTATGGCGATGGGGTAAAAGGAACTGATGCAAAGAGAATCAATGAAGCAGAGGCAAGAGCTGTAGCCTCAGGAAAAATTACAGCAAAGCAGATGAAAAATGCTGTTATTCTTTTTTCGGCGTTATCATTTGTTGCTACAATTGCGTTGTTGTATGTGGCTTTCATTCCAAACTATATGAATGAATTCTATATTTTTATAGGTTTGGGAGTAGCATGTATTTTGGCTGCAATCGGATATACAGTAGGGAAGAAGCCTTACGGATATATGGGATTGGGAGATATTTTTGTATTTATCTTCTTTGGATTGGTTTCCGTATGCGGAAGTTATTTCCTGTTTACAAAAACATTTAGCTGGGATATGCTGTTACCGGGAACTGCAGTAGGAATGATGAGT
Source organism: Chryseobacterium sp. G0162 (assembly GCF_003815715.1). NCBI lineage: Bacteria > Pseudomonadati > Bacteroidota > Flavobacteriia > Flavobacteriales > Weeksellaceae > Chryseobacterium > Chryseobacterium sp. G0162. The sequence continues at coordinate 4,765,010 of NZ_CP033922.1, forward strand.
ATGGCTGTTCTGAACCTTAACAATATGAGAGATATCGAAAGTGATAAGCTATCAGGAAAGAATAGTTTCGCATTAAGAATCGGATTCAAAAATGCAATGATCTATGAAATGATCCTTTTACAGCTTCCATTGGTACTCATCCTTATCTTTTTAGGAGTAAACGGATTTATACAACAGCAAAATTACTATGTATTCATTGTAATGATCCTATTGTTTCCATTAGCAAAACTGAGAAGAAATATCATGTCGGTAAAAGAGCCGAAAGAATTAGATCAATATTTAAAGCAGGTTGGAATTATGACGTTTGTAATGGCTATTCTTACAGCTGCCGGACTTAATTTATTTAACTAAATCTAAAATAGTATATCATGAGTTCCAATGTCTATGTTGAAGCGCAAATGCTTATCAGAAAACCGATTGAAGATGTTTTTGAAGCATTTATCAATCCTGAAGTAACTACTAATTTCTGGTTTACCAAATCTACCGGAAAATTAGAAGAAGGAAAAACGGTAACCTGGGAGTGGGAAATGTATGGTGTGAAAAACGTGGTAAACGTGCATCAGATTATTTCGAACCAACTGATTAAAACAGAATGGGGAGAGCCTTCAGTACATGTAGACTATGAGTTTAAAACCATGGAAAACGGAACTCTTGTTGTGATTAAAAGCTATGGATTCAGCCAGACGGGTGAAGATCTCCTAAGACAGATTAACGACAATACAGGTGGTTTTACGACGGTTTTAGACGGTTGCAAAGCTTATCTGGAACATGGAATTAATTTGAGGCTTATTGAAGATAAGTTCCCATCGAAATAATTAGAGTAAATAAATAACGCTTTGCGTTTTAAAAAAACACGGATGGCACGAATCTTTTCGCGAATGTCACTCACCTTATGGTGTTATTTGTGAAAGCATTTGAGTCATTTGTGTTTAATAATAATTGAAATTAAACTTACAATGAAAATACAATTTTTAGGGCAAAATTGTTTTCTGTTCACCTACAAGGACAAAACAATTTTAAGTGACCCTTTCTACAACTACAAAAAAGCGGAATCAGGTTTTGATATTGCCGCTCAAAAAATCGACTACATCCTGTTGACCCATGCCCATGGAGACCATATTGCAGATGTAGCAGAAGTATTACAGCATTATCCTGAAGCAACCGTAATTGGAGTGCCGGAAGTATGTGGATATTTTACACAAGCTAAAAATAAAGATGATGTGAACTTAGGAGGATCGGCAAAAATCGACGATCTTAAAATTTCTATGGTTCCGGCTCATCATACAAGTTCTTTCCCAGATGGGAGCTATGGTGGTGTTCCTGTAGGCTATATTTTCAGATTACCTGAAGGTAAGAATGTGTATTTAGCTGGAGATACAGGTGTAATGGCAGATATGGAGCTATTCCCAAGATTATACGGGAATATTGATCTTTCTATCCTTCCAATCGGGAGCCATTATACAATGTGCCCAAGAAAAGCATCTTTTGCCGCAGCAGAATTATTAAAGACTCCAAAAGTAATCGGATGTCACTTTGATACGTTTCCAGCTATTGAGATCAATCATGAAAGTGCATTAAAGCATTTCGCTGATAAAAATGTAGAACTTGTTTTACCAAAATTAGGAGAAACGTTCGAATTTTAATCGATAATAAGACTGAGGTAATATAATAATTAGAAAAATGAAACAGATGCGTAAGGTATTAAAAACAAAAAAAGATAATTATTCAATTACCTCTCTCTTCACTTTAAACCAAAAAAAAATGGCAAGCTACCTAAATCACACCGCTACGACCGATTACCTTTGCTGCGTTCCCACCCTGGAGGATTCTCAGGAGCTGGTTGTTTAGGACTTGCCGTTGCAAAGGTAGGAAATATTTGTAAACTTCAAAACTTTATTAAAGAAAATTTGTCGAAAAAATGCAGTAGTAGAGCTAATCAGCTGACATTTAGGAGGATAATTTTTCAACTTTTTTCTAAAAATTTAAACATGACGAAAAGTCCATCAACACTAGGAATTATACTTTTTATCGCTACAATGATCGTTTTTTTTGTAGTGTACACTTTTTTTTCAGGAATCAATTATTTTGATATCTCACTGAAAGCTAATGCTTTCGTATTGCCTGTTCTGTATGCAGGAGCTGCATTCTGGTCTGTAAAAATCTATTGGAACAACCATAGAGTGGTCACTTTTAGGGAAGCTTTCAAAAGAGCATTCGTTCCGATGTTCATCGGAGGAATTCTTTCGATTTTCAGTATTTATGCTTTTTTAAACTTTGCAGATACCGATGCAAAAAAGCTCTTGAACTATCAATATGTTCAAAGACAGAAGTCGGAATTGGATACAGAATATACCTCTGCGAGAAAAATTTTAAAGCATCAGAAAGATATTGAAGAGCTGGATCAGAAGTATAATGAGAGGCTTCAGAGCTTCAGTCCGGAAGCTGTAAAAGGAAAAGATATGCTTACCGCAAGTCATTTTTCAGGATATTTTGCAGCAATTCTTATATTTTACGTAGTTTTGTCGGTGTTTTTCGGAGCATTTTTCAGAACAAGAAGTATCTATCAGCCCGAAGAAACAAATCAAGACTAATTTTTATTAAAATTAAATGAACTTATCTATAGTTATTCCGTTACTGAACGAAGAAGACTCTCTGGAAGAGCTTTTTTCAAGGATTGATAAAGTCTGCCAAACCAATAGCTTATCTTACGAGATCTGGTTTGTGGACGATGGAAGTACGGATTTATCGTGGAGTATTATTGAGAACTTAAAAGTACAGTACCCTCAAATCCACGCGATTAAATTTTCCCGAAATTATGGGAAATCACAGGCTCTTCATGCCGCTTTTGAAAGAACAAACGGAGATGTGGTAATTACCATGGATGCAGACTTACAGGATTTTCCGGAAGAGATTCCGGAACTGTACAATATGGTGATTCATGATAATTACGATATTGTTTCCGGTTGGAAAAAGAAACGTTTTGATAATGTAATGACGAAAAATATTCCGTCAAAACTATTCAACGCAGCGGCAAGAAAAGTTTCAGGAGTTTATCTTCACGATTTCAACTGTGGTTTGAAAGCTTACAAAAGACAAGTGGTAAAATCTGTAGATGTATATGGAGACATGCATCGTTACATTCCGGTATTGGCTGCCAATGCAGGATTCAGAAGAATTACGGAAAAAGAGGTACAGCATCAGGCAAGACCTTACGGAACTTCAAAATTCGGAACGGAAAGATTTGTTAGAGGATTTTTAGATCTGGTAACTCTTTGGTTTGTAAGTCGTTTTGGAGGAAGGCCTATGCATTTTTTCGGAGCGGTAGGAACCGTGATGTTCATCTTTGGTTTCCTTTCAGCACTGTGGCTGGGAGTATCCAAACTGATTGATGTAGCCAGAGGAATTTATGGCCACTTAATCACTAATAATCCTTGGTTCTACATTGCTTTAACCATGATGATTATGGGAACGTTATTGTTTGTAGCGGGATTCCTGGGAGAAATGATTATCAGGACAAATCGTGAGCATAAGAATTATAATATTGATGAAGTGATATAGTGAATTAAAATAACTGTATTATATCAATTTAAAATAATGGAATCCCTCAGGAAGAAATAGTCTTTTTGAGGGATTTTTTCTGATCTCAGCTTCCTGACTTTTGGAACTGATTCTTTATTTTCCGATATTAGTGTAAGATGAAAAAATAATTTATCTTATCGCATTCCTGTTGTGCATTAATACATTAGCACAGCCCTCCAAACCTTATACTCTTGTGTATAAGGTGAATAAGATGATTGATAAAGAAGGATATGTTGCTGATGAAAAAGCGGATAAAAAAGATGAAGTGAAGATCAGGAAACACATTTACGGATATAATGCCAAAAAAGATCGTGTGGTCTATTTATAGTTTTTATAATTCAGAAGTCACAGAGAATGGAGAATCAGCATTGTATACCCTTGAAAAAAAAGCAGATAAAATAAAATTGAACTTTAAGGGAAGTTATGAAATGAATGTTACTCTCATTATTGATCAGAGAACTTTGCGTTAAAATTAAATAAGTCCTATATAAAGAATATAAAGAAAAGCACCCATAGTAAATAGGGTGTTTTTTATTTATTTTTACTTCCAAAATAACCATTAAATAATATTAAATGCTGAATATAGAAAGACTGTTAATTATTGTAATCCTATTGTTTATATCCTCATGTTCATCTAATAAACTGATAGGTTCATGGGAATTTATAGAACTATATGAAGGAACAGTGCCAAAGATCGATACCTTGAAAAATAAACAGAACCATTCTAAGTACGGAACAGGCATTTTGAGTTTTCATCAAAATAAATCCTTTAATTCTAAAGAGCTTACGGGAAATTACCAAAATAAAGATACCCTGCTGAAAATGAAATACAATGAAGGTAAAGATACAGTAAAAATGAAAATCGCCTATATCAATAAAGAATATTTGCTGTTGTCATCAATCTCTGAGAAACCTAATACATGGTTTTATAAAAGAATGAAATACAAAAAATAGCATTCACCTGGAAACTAAAAAATTGAAAATTATCAGGTATTTTATTGTCAAAAGACAAAGATTTTTAGAAATTTTAATCCTATTTTTGTTAAAAGATATTATTGAAAGTCCTGAAAACTTTCGGTAAATGATCGTCAATAGAATATTTAAAATTAAATATGAAAAAAGTACTATACACATTGATGTTGGTTGCAGTAGTTTCTTGTGGAAAAGTATCTCCAAAAGGAAATATTGAGAAGAAAGATGTGGATGTTCCGGAATTTGTAAATCTGGATCTGACCGGTAAGTTCCGTGTATTTTATGCCAAAGGCCCGAAAAACTTCGTGGAAATAGAAACCTATCCCAACGTAGCGAGTAATCTGGATGTAGATGTAAAAGACAAAACCCTTATTATTAAGGAAAAAAGAGGAACAAAAGGTGTAGATTTTTACAATGTAACCATCTATTCAAAATATAATCTTGAGAAAGTAGCCGTTTCTGACTCAGTAGAAGTGAATATTTCAAGTGAAATTAAAACAGATAATTTCAGACTGAATATGAAAAATAATGCAAGCTTCATGGGATTTGTCAACACAAGAAGAGCAGAGGTAGAAATGCATAACAGAAGCCGTGCTAACTTTTTAGGATTATCCAAAGATGCTGTGATAAAAATTTCCGATACTGCAAGTCTAATTGCTCCTTATTGGAAAATTACCAATCTGAATATCGATTCCAAAAATGGAAACTATGCTGAAGTGAATGTAAAAGACTCTTTGAAAGGAAATATTCAGAATACAGCAAAATTTATTTACTATAATGATCCGATCAGAGCATTTAAAATAGAGAAAACAACAAAAGTTGAGAATAAGAAATTAGATTAGAGGGCTGGAAGATGGGAGCCGGAAGCTGGAGGTAATTCTAGTTTACCAAACTTCATTTTTCACTTTTTAATCAAGCCAAAAATAGAATAATTAAATAAAAGGCAGAAGTCTGAATTAGGGAATGCATATCTTCCATCTCCCAGCTTCCTACTTCCAGCCTGATAAAAGACAAAATAATAAATCAAAAAGCTGAAAGGTTGAACTGGGACAAAAACTACCTCCCTCTTCCAGCCTCCAGCTTCCAAACTAAACTAAATATGAACACATTAGAAAAAGCGAAACTTTGGTTAAGTGAGACCTTCGATGAAGAAACGAGAAAGGCAGTACAGGCATTAATCGACAGCAATTCCCCGGATCTGGAAGATTCTTTTTACAGAGAATTGGAATTCGGAACAGGAGGTATGCGTGGAATTATGGGAGTAGGAACCAACCGCTTAAATAAATATACGCTAGGACAGGCGACTCAGGGATTGGCTAATTATATGTTGGAACAGTTCAAGGGAGAGGAAATTAAAGTAGCCATTGCCTATGATGTTCGCCATAATTCAAAAGAATTCGGAAAACTGGTAGCAGATGTTTTAACGGCAAACGGAATTAAAGTATTGCTTTTCAAAGATCACAGACCCACTCCTGAACTTTCTTTTACGGTTCGTGATAAAAAATGTAACGGAGGAATCGTTTTAACGGCTTCTCACAATCCACCTGAATATAATGGTTACAAAGTATATTGGAATGACGGTGCACAAATTGTACCGCCAAACGATGAAGCGATCATCAAAGAAGTATATTCTGTAAAATTTGAAGAAATCAAATTCAACGGGAATGATGATCTGATTGAATGGATCGGAGAGGAGCAGGATGATGTTTACATTGATGCATGTATTGAAAATTCTACGTACCAGAATGAAGGAAAAGAAAACTTAAATATTGTTTTCACTTCTATTCATGGGACCACTTATACTACGATTCCTAAAGCGCTGGCAAAAGCAGGTTTCAAAAAAGTAGATCTTGTTAAAGAGCAGATGATCCCAAGTGGGAATTTCCCAACTGTAGACTCTCCAAACCCGGAAGAACCTGCTGCGTTGGAAATGGCAATGGATCTGGCAAAAATAACCAATGCGGATATCGTTATCGGAACAGACCCGGATGGTGACAGATTAGGAATTGCTGTAAGAAACCTTGAGGGTGAAATGCAGTTATTGAATGGAAACCAAACCAATACTATCCTTACTTATTACATTCTGAACGAATGGAGAAAGCAGGGAAGAATTACAGGTAAAGAATTCATCGGTTCAACAATAGTAACTTCTGATATTTTCTATGATATTGCCCAAAAATTTGGTGTTGAATGCAAAGTGGGTCTTACAGGATTCAAATGGATCGGAAAAATGATCCGTGAAGCTGAAGGAACTCAGAAATTTGTGTGCGGTGGAGAAGAAAGTTTCGGATTTATGACTGGAGATTTTGTTCGTGATAAAGACTCTTGTGGAAGTATCCTTTTGGCTTGTGAAATTGCTGCTTGGTGTAAAGCTAACGGTAAAACAATGTATCAGTACATGATCGAAATCTATGAAGATCTGGGGATGTACTTTGAAGGATTAATCAATATTGTTAGAAAGGGAAGACAAGGTGCTGAAGAAATTCAGAATATGATGAAAGACTTCCGTGAAAATCCACCAAAAGAATTGGCTGGCTCATTAGTGGAAGAAGTAAAAGATTTCAAAGAGCAGACAAGTCTTACCATTTCTACAGGAGAGAAAAAAGTAATGAACGAAATTCCACAATCTAACGTATTGATTTACTATACACAAGATGGAACAAAGGTTTGCGTAAGACCTTCAGGAACAGAACCAAAAATTAAATTCTATGTTTCAGTAAAAGATGCCATCTCTTCTGAAGCAGACTTTAAAGATAAACTGAAATCATTAGAAGCTAAAATTCAGGCCGTTAAAACAGACTTAAAGCTGGATTAATCTACTGATAAAGAAGAATGATAAAAAAAATTATAGCAGTTTTTATGCTGTCTGTAGCTGTAGTTTCCTGTAAAAAGGAAACTACGGTTTCTGATGTAAAACCTGCAAATGACTCAATAGCTAAAAACGAAACCAAAGAGAATCAGTATAAACCCATTGATACAGCGTGTTCTTCAGAAAATAAAACGGAAGATTATATTACAGCTTTACAATGGTATCGTACTAAAATAAATAAAGAGATTGCAGGAAACAGTCTGGAGCAGAACAATAAAGTGTATGAAGCTTATGTGAAAATCAGAGATAAGTACACCGATTGTTTGAATACGTCTCAAACTGAGGTGCTTGACAAATATATCGATTATCATACAGGACCTGAGACCTATAATCTGCCGGATCACATAAAGAAAATGGCCGCCGAGTTGAATAAAGTAGGTCTTGAATTCCGCGAGATGGGAGAAGGTCTTACAGAAATTCATTCGTTGCCGGGATATTATGAGTCTGTTTTTAAGAATAAGGTAACTCCTGATTATGATGCTTACATCTTACAGAAGGCAAAAGATAATAAGGAAAATTATGCTGTGAATGGTGGCCTCTTAATTACCTGGGAAGAGTTGGGAGACCGATTGATCGCTTGGGAGAATTTTATTAATAAATATCCTAAAAGCCCGTTGATAAAGGCTGCAAGAAATATATATAACGATTATTTGCTGGACTATCTTCTGGGAATGGACAGTGATCGTATTTATGATAGTGAGGAAGGAAAAATTTATGATGATAAAAGAGAAGCATATAACAAACTCATCAAAAAATATCCAAATTCTACTACCGCGAAAAAAACTAAAGAACTAATAGCCGCTTACGATGCCCACGTTCCTGTGGATCAAATAGAAGACAAAATTAATCTGAGAAGATAATATTAGTAAATTTTAAATAAGAATAAAGTGAAAGTTTCAAAATTAGCAGCGAACCTGATCGGTTCTGAAATTGTAAAAATTGGTAACGAAGTAAATGATCTAAAAGCAAAAGGTGCACAAATTGCCAATCTTACTATTGGTGACCTGAATTCTAATATCTATCCTATTCCAGCATTGCTGAAGGAAGAAATTCAGAAAGCCTATCAGAATAACCTGACAAACTATCCACCTGCCAACGGACTTTTATCTTTAAGAAAAGAGGTATCCAAGGATTTAAAAAATAGATGGAACCTGGACTATTCTCCTAATGATATTTTGATTACGGCTGGATCAAGACCTTTGATCTATGCAGTATACAAAACCATTGTAGATGAAGGAGATAAAGTAATATATCCTACACCATCATGGAATAACAACCATTATGCTTACCTTACTTCTGCCAATGCTATAGAAGTAAAAACAAAGCCTGAAACCAATTTCCTTCCTACAGCAGATGATTTAAGACCTCATTTGGAGGGAGCTGTTTTGTTAGCCCTTTGCTCACCATTGAATCCAACAGGAACAATGTTCACAAGAGAGCAACTTTCAGAAATTTGTGAATTGGTAATTGCTGAAAACAAGAAAAGAGGAGCAGACGAAAAACCGTTATACCTTATGTATGACCAAATCTATTCTAACCTTACATTTGGTGCAGAACACGTAGATCCGGTTTCTCTTTTCCCTGAAATGAAGGAATATACTGTATATATTGATGGAATTTCAAAATGTTTGGCTGCTACAGGAGTACGTGTAGGATGGGGATTCGGTCCTGCACACATTATTGATAAAATGAAGGCTCTTCTTACGCACGTTGGAGCTTGGGCGCCAAAACCAGAGCAGGAAGCTACAGCAAAATTCTATGAAAATCCTGAAAATGTAAACGTATTCGTAGAAGATTTCAAAGGAAAACTTGAAGAAAGTTTAAAAGTTCTTCACGGAGGAGTTCAGGATCTGAAAGGAAAAGGTTTAGCGGTAGACAGTATCGAACCGATGGGTGCTCTTTATCTTACCATTAAATTAGATTATATAGGAAAAACAAAACCGGATGGAGCGGTAATTGAAAACTCTTCTGATCTTGTATTCTACCTAATCAATGAAGCAGGGGTAGCTTTAGTACCATTCTCAGCTTTCGGAGAAGATAAATCAGAGCCTTGGTTCCGTGCTTCCGTTGGAGGATTAGCTGTTGATGAGATCAAAGTAATGCTTCCGAAATTGGAAACAGCTTTGAATAACTTGAAGTAACTTCAAATAAATATATACTTCGACTCCGTTTAGCATGACATCGTTAAGGCTTATAAATCTTAATACCATTGTCACGCTGAGCGGAGTCGAAGCATTTTTATAGTTTAATAACTCATGAAATTTCCAAGAAAATCCTTTATTGAAACAAAATATTTATTTTATTCTACACTGGCTATTATCACAGTAGTGATTATCAGTGTTTGGCTTTCCGGAAAAGAAGATCACCGATCTTTATTTCAAAATTCTATCTTATCGACCTCTATTCTGGCAGGAGCATTTTTCCTTTTTATCACGTTAGGATTGTATTTTTTTTCGAACATTGTTATGTGTTTAAAAACGCTGGAAAATGTAAAGGAGATCTGGTTAAAAGCGTTGGACTCAGCTTTTTATACTCATTTCTCTATATTTTATGGGGCTATGGAATCATCTTCTTTATCAATTATATAAACTAAATTAGATGGGTATTTTATAAAAAAATTAAATAAATATTAAAAAATAAGTAAACATTTTGTAGTAAAGTCAACAAGGATTTATCTTTGGGGCTTTTATAAGCTAAGAATAAACAGGGTTGAAAACAACAACGATGAAAAAATTGAGATTTTTGCTGCTGCCAATGTCTATACTGGTATGTTCGCAAGAAGTAGATACGTTACAGGTAAAGGAACTGTCGCCAGTACCAGACTTACCTAAAGTACAAACTTACACTCTGAAAGACGGTTCTGTCAGAACATATCCAAAACCTAAACTTCTGGATTTTGTAACCAAGCTTCCGCGAAATTTTATTGATACCAATAAAGATTTTGTAGCAAAAGATCATGCCTACTATTTAGGAGGTGCCGTTGCTTCAACACTGATCCTTTTGCCTTTTGATCAGAAACTCATCGATAACTCAAGAGAGTTGGGTGAAAGATGGGGTATGGATAAAGATAACAACTATACCAAATTGGGTGGTGTTTTCAAAATTCCTAAAGATATCGGATCTACATTGTATCTTATAGGAAATGGATCTACATTAGTATTTCTTGGAATCGGTTTCGGAGCCTATGGTTTAATTAAAAATGATTACAGAGCACAGGCAACAGCGAGTGGATTAATGGAAAGTTTAATTCTTTCCGGAGTTTTCACCCAAACGATCAAAAGAATCACCGGAAGAGAAAGTCCGTTTATTGCGGAAGAAAACGGAAATAAAGGAGGGGCATGGAATCCGTTCCCAAGTTTTTCAGCATTTGGAAAATATACTTCTAATTATGATGCTATGCCATCCGGACACTTAACAACCTTTATGGCTGGGATCACCGTTATTGCAGACAATTATCCGGATGCTCGATGGATAAAACCTGTAGGGTATACATTAGCCGGAGCTTTATGTTTTCAGATGATGCAAAGTAAAGTTCACTGGGCATCAGATTATCCTTTAGCATTATTAATGGGATATTTTATTGGAAAAACCATATCAAAAAGCAGGTATACAACCTCAGAAGGAACAATAGGAAAAACAAAATATAAATTTGACCTTATGGCATCCCGCCAATGGGAATACAATATGGTAGGCGTAAAGCTATCTTTTTAACAACTGACTCATTTAAATAAAAATCTATACCCGATTCCCACATCTTCAATAAGAATGTGGGAATTTTGTTTTTTTTAAAAGAGATAAAATTATAGCGTTTAATAGAGAATTTGGTTAGAATACCACATTTTATAGAACAAACTAAAATAGTTTTCACTATTTTTGGTCTGAATAAGCCATATCATTCATTTTTTTGGAGATATTGGCTTGAAAAGACTTAATTAATATTTACTGAATGAAAATAATCGCTGTTATCCCTGCGCGCTATGAAGCAAGCCGTTTTCCGGGAAAACTGATGCAGATTCTGGGAGAAAAAACTGTTATTACTACTACTTATCAAAATGTTGTGGAAACAGGACTGTTTGATGAAGTATTTGTAGCAACTGATTCTGAAATTATCCTGAATGAAATCACTAAGAACGGAGGAAAAGCTGTAATGACAGGACAGCATGAAACAGGAAGTGACCGTATTGCTGAAGCTGTACAAAATATAGATTGTGACATCGTTATTAATGTTCAGGGAGATGAACCATTCCTTAAACTGGAACCTTTGAAGCAGTTGATTGAAGTTTTTAAACAAGACGATCAACAGGAGATTTCCCTGGCTTCCCTTAAAATAAAATTGTCCGAAAAAACAGAAATAGAAAACCCGAATAATGTAAAAGTAATAACGGATAATAACGGTTTTGCCCTATATTTTAGCCGTTCCGCAATTCCTTTTCACAGAGAAGTTTCTTATGATGTGAGCTACTTTAAGCATATTGGAGTGTATGCATTCAGAAAAGAAGCTTTATTACAATTTTCTAAACTTGAAATGAAACCCCTGGAGATATCCGAAAAGATCGAATGCATCCGCTATCTGGAATATGGAATGAAAATCAAAATGATAGAAACCAATTTCGTTGGAGTAGGCATCGATACACCGGAAGACCTGGAAAAAGCAAGAAAGCTGATTTAATTTGAAAAACGAGAGAACTTGAGAATAATAATACGACTCATACTTTCTCAGTCTTTTGCTTTTTATCCCAATTCCCCTTATATTTGAATTGATAAATAAGTTTTTGATAAAGGTCTTATTTTATAAGTATTATTTTACCGTTCAGTTTTGAAATTTCAAAATTGTCACCTGTAAAATTTGAAAATAAAATATTATATCTTACAAAAACGTTAGGTTTTAAAGAAGATCCGGGAATGATTTTTAAATATATAAATGAAAATCAGGTTCCTCAAAATAAAAATAGCAAGTTAGACTTGATTTTTAATTCTTCTTTAAATAACTATTTTAATAAAATTAAATGAAAAAAATAATATACTTACTCCTTTTTACCGTTACGAGTTCATTGTACTATGCTCAAACCGCAAAGGAAATTATAGATAAAAATATTGAATTATCCGGAGGTTTAACCAATTGGAAGCTTTTAAACTCCGTATTGCTGCAAGGAAAAGTGGTATTGGGAATTAAGGATGAGTATCCTATAAAAATATATCAACAGCGCCCTAATCTTACCAAAACGATTATTGTAATTGGAGGAAAAGAAACTGCAATTGAAGGTTTTGACGGAAACAAAGGTTATGCGATGAACTATGCCGCCAATAAACTTCAGGTATATCCGGAATATGTACCGGAAAACTTTGATAATGATTTTATTGACTGGGAAAATAAAGGCTTTGATGCTAAATATCTTGGAAAAGAAAAAGTGGGGGAGATTTATTGTCATAAAGTGGAACTAACAAAGAATGTGAATAAGAATATGTATTATTTTGATACAACAACTTACATGCTTTTAAAGGAGATTAAAAAAGAAGAAACGGTAGTATATTCCGATTATAAAAAAGTAGGAAACCTTACGATGCCTTTCAGAATAGAATCTTCAAGTCCTAAAAAAGATGGAGACTATGTGATGCTTCTTAACAGAATAGATATTAACAAGGTCTTTCCTGCCAATATTTTTAAGTTTTAATTCATCTGCAGCTTCGGTTGCTTAAATTTATAAGAAATGAAAAATATTTTTTTAATGCTGCTTTCTTTTATCGCGTTTCTGCAAAGCTGCACCAATCAAAAAAGTGAAATTTCTCAAGCTAAAACCAAAGAACTTATGGGAAAAACAATATATGACTTTAAAGTTGAAAGCCTTGATGGTAAGGAGATCAACTTTGCAGATTTCAAAGGAAAGAAAATCCTGATCGTGAATACAGCTTCTGAGTGTGGTTTTACTCCTCAGTATGCAGACCTTGAAAAACTATATGAAGAATATAAGGACAAACTGGTAATCGTAGGCTTCCCAGCCAATAATTTTGGCGGACAGGAACCTGGAACCAATGCTGAAATCGGAACATTCTGCCAGAAAAACTATGGTGTGACATTTCCTATGGCAGCGAAAGTTTCTGTAAAAGGAGATGATACGGCACCTATCTTTAAATATTTAACAGAACAGGAGTTGAACGGAGTAAAAAATACAGCTATCCTTTGGAACTTTACCAAATTCCTGGTTGATGAGAATGGAAAGCTGATTGATAGTTTTGTAAGTACTACAAAACCTACAAGTGAGTCAATTACAAAATATTTGAAATAAGAAATAAAAAAGTATATTTTTACAAAGTGGATGATTACATCCACTTTTTTTATTTTAAAATAAACAATAACTCATGAAAAAAATATTTTTTGCAGTTTGCATTCTGGCAGCTTTTTTATCAGGATTTGCCTTTAAAGCAGTGACAGAAAAAGAATCTGACGCTCTGAAAAGAGTAACAGGGATAGGTGGAATCTTTTTTAAATCCAAAGATCCCAAAAAAATGAGAGAATGGTATAAAGAACATTTAGGTTTTGAAGTCAATGAATATGGATCTGTCTTTGAATGGTATCAAGGAGCAGATAATTCTAAAAAAGGTTTCAGCCAATGGAGTCCTTTCAGTGAAAAAACAAAATATTTCCAACCTTCAGAAAAAGATTTTATGATTAATTATCGGGTTCACGATCTTGAAAAGTTGGTTGAGCAGTTAAAAAAAGAAAACGTAACCATTCTGGACAAAATTGAAGCCTATGATTACGGAAAGTTTGTTCATATAATGGATATTGAGGGAAATAAAATAGAGCTTTGGGAACCTAATGATACTGAATATGAGAAATTGGGACAAAGCATGGGAAGTAAGACCACAAAATAAATTATATTTTGTTCCGAATCTTAAAAAAACAAACTAAATCAAAGTATCTGTGCCAATCTGCGAAAATCTGTGGTTAAATAAAAATTACCACAGATTGCACGGATTTACACAGGTTTTTTAGTATAATATTTTATCATCCATCAATACCCTTTTCCGCAAAACAAAAAATATTACCCAGTTTAATACTGGAGTATCCATTACTTTTTATCTTAGAAGAATTAATCATTGCCTTTGCTAGAATATCTGTAGGTAAAGGCTTTTGACTTTCGAATAAGCCTAATTTATTAGCAAATTTTATAATCCTGCTGCCCAGAACTTCACCGGTTCTCTCAGAACTTTTTCGCTCCAGCATTCCAGGTTTAAAAATGGTGATTTTATTGAAATGTAATTGTTTTACAGCTTCTTCCAGCTCACCTTTCATTTTAGAATAGAAAATCTTAGATTTTGGATTGGCTCCATAAGCAGAAACCAGGATATAATCCTCTACATCATTCTCTCTGGCTGCTTTGGCAAATTCATATTGGTAATCAAAATCTACTTTTTTCTGAGCTTCCTTGCTTCCAGCATCTTTCAAAGTTGTTCCCAGACATGAAAATGCAACATCTCCTTTCACCATTCCTTTCCATTCTCCAGGATTTTCAAAATTTACAATATGAACTTTTAGCTTTTCATTCTTAATGTCAACCGGTTTTCTTACAAAAATATCGACTTCTTCAAAAGCCTTGTCATTAAGTAGCTGATTCACCAAGTCTTTTCCTGTAGCGCCTGTGGCACCTATTACTAAAGCTTTCATAACAATCGGGTTTGATATAATGGTATTTTCTTTCTTAAATTTACTAAATTTGAATAAAAGATAAAAGATAAAAGATAAAAGATAAAAGATAAAAGATAAAAGATAAAAGAATATCTTAAACATCTGATTGTATTTTAAAAACTCAATTATCATTAATCATATTACTAATTACCTATTACTCATTACTTATAAATCTATGGATGCCAACGAAATATTAGACTATTGTCTTACTAAAAAAGCGGTTACAGAAAGTTTTCCATTTGATAATGAAACCCTTGTATTGAAGGTGGATACCAAAATGTTTCTGTTGATGGGTCTTGAAAGGCAGCCATTGTCGATCAATGTAAAGACAGATCCGGAATGGAGTGCGGAACTTCGGGAGCAATATCCTCAGATTACGGGAGCATATCATATGAATAAAATCCATTGGAACTCAGTGTATTTGGATGGGTTAAAAAGAGATTTAATTTTTAAATTAATAGATCATTCTTACGATTTAGTGTTTAAGTCGCTTACCAAAAAAGTACAGCATACCATTAATAATTCTTAAAAATTTTAATTCCTGATGTAAAGTAAAATTGATTCAGGTACGGATTTTGTTATCAAGTATCTGTGAAATATTAAACTGAAATTAATTAAAATAAGAACATATGAGAAACTACCTTTTATTATTCATGGCAGCCGGTGCCTTAACATTATCAAGTTGTAATAAAACAGAGAAAAAAGAGCAGCCAGCTACTCCTGAAAGTACCGAGAGTGTGAAATCAGAAAATCTTAAGATTGAATTTACAGGGACAGAGAAATTCACAATTAAAAATCCAAAGCTTAAAGTAAGTCTATACGGAGTGAGTGAAGGCCTTCAAGATGCCCCTGCAACATTAATTACCGAACAAGAATTTGAAGGAAAAACAATTCCTTTTACCATTGAACTATCAGTACCACAGGATGCGGAAAGCAAGATCAATCCAAAACCTACGAATGGAGTAAAATATTATATTGCTACTGAATGGGATTCTGATGGTAACGGAAAAGCCAACGAAAAAGGAGATATTTTTATTGACCACGATAAAGCGTTTCCTAATGTGAAATTAAATAGTGACACCCAAAAGATCTACGTAAAGATTTTGAAATAAAAAATTAAAAGGCTATTCAGTGATGAATAGCCTTTTTTGTATCTTAAAAATTAAATTCTTCTGTTAGTCGCTTATCTTCATCAAGCCGTTCAATAAGTTTCTCTAATCCTTCAAACTTGATTTCATCATGAAGAAAGTCTCTGAATCTCACAGTGATCTTTTCATTATAAATATCTTTATCAAAATCAAGGATATATACTTCAACGGTTAGTTTTTCTCCATTGACCGTAGGATTTGTTCCAATGCTCAGCATTCCTTTGTATTGTTGACCTTTTATTTCCACTTCAACAATATAAGCTCCTTTTTTAGGCAAAAGTTTAATGGATTCCGTATCAATATTGGCCGTTGGATATCCAATAGTTCTTCCAATTTTTTTTCCATGAACCACCGTTCCGGAAACAGGGTAGGAGTATCCCAACATTTCATTGGCTTCTTTAATATTGCCAGTTAAAAGTGCATTACGAACTTTGGTTGAACTGATGTTATTCTCATGAATATTAATGGCTTCCATCTGTTCCACTTCAAAATCAAGTTCTTTAGACAGCTTTTGAAGAAGTTCAAAATTTCCGCTTTTATTTTTTCCGAAAGAATGATCGTATCCTATAATAAGATATTTTACATTAAGTTTATCAATCAAGATCTGACGTACAAATTCTTCTCCGGTAAGATTTCTGAATTCTTCATCAAATTCCTTCAGAAACAAATTATCAATGCTGTATTTTTCAATACGTTCTTGTTTTTCCTCTATGGTATTCAGAAGTTTTAAATCTTCATTGGGATTAAAAACAAATCTCGGATGTGGCCAGAAAGTAAGAATAGCAGTTTCCAGATTGTTTTCTGTTCCTACCTTAATGAGCTCATCAATAATACTTTTATGTCCAAGATGTACCCCGTCAAACATCCCTAAAGACAATGCTAAAGGCTTTTGAGAGGAATAATCTTTAAAATTCTTGAAAACTTTCAAAACGGAAAAAATTTGATTTGCAAATATAAAGCCTTTAAAATTATTCATAATGATATAATTTAATTATTTGAAATATTATTTATATTTAAATGGTTTTATTATTTTCATTGATTTATTCTCATTTAAAATTGCATTATATTGATTGTTTTTGTATTTTAGAAAGAAAATATTATGAATAAAAAACTATTTATTGGTGCAGTTGTTTTAGGAATTCAAATAAGTGCACAGTGCAATCCTTTGAATTTACCCTATACTGAAGATTTTGAAAGTGTAACAACGCCGGCATTGCCCACTTGTTCTACCATAGAAAATGCAGGTTCAGGGAATGACTGGACTACCAGACAGAATGCCTTTACCGGTATTGACAGTAAGGCATTAACCTATAAATATCACTCCTCCAATGATGCTAATGCCTGGTTTTTTACCCCAGGTCTGAATCTTGTAAGTGGAGTAGAATATAAATTGACATTCACCTATTCAGGAAGCGGATTTGATGAAAAGCTAAAAGTGGCTTACGGAATGAATCCTAATAGCTCTTCAATGACCAATCAACTAGCAGATTATCCGGATATTGCGGATGAAGATATTCATACGGAGACCGTAACATTTATACCTCAAACTACTGGAGCATATTACATGGGATTTAACTGTTACTCAGATGCTGATCAGTTTTATTTGCAAGTTGATGATATTAGTGTAACGACTTCACAGCTAAGTACAGCAGAAGTAACAAATAGGAATAATGCAGTAAAAATATATCCTAATCCATTTACAGAGGTAATCAGTATTAATAAGATTGAAAATGTACGATCCATTTCAATTACAGATATTTCTGGAAAATTGATTAAAACTTTTGATAAGCCTTCATCAGAATTATATGTAAAGGAGATTGGCTCCGGAATATACATGTTGAAGTTGGAAATGAAAGATGGTTCACAAAAAGTGGTTAAGATTATAAAAAAATAAGTATTTAATTGATTATCTGAAATAAGCAATTAAATAATAATAAAAAATATTGATAGGTTAGAACCAAAGGAGTTTTTCTTCTTTGGTTCTTTTATTAAAAAGCATGATAAAAATCTTTTTTTTACCAATTGCGTGTTTACGAAGAATCACTATATTTGCACCAAGAAAAAATTTAGCAATGGCAAACCAAATTAAAGGTAAAATTTCTCAAATTATTGGTCCGGTAATCGACGTTGTCTTTAATGATGTGGAAGCAGTTCCAGCAATCTATGACGCGTTAGAAATTACAAAAGAAAACGGTGAAAAAGTAGTTTTAGAGGTAGAACAACATATTGGCGAAGATACAGTAAGATGTATTGCAATGGACGCTACTGATGGTCTTAAGAGAGGTCAAGATGTAATCGGATATGGAGATCCTATTACTATGCCAATCGGTGAGGCTGTAAACGGAAGACTATTCAACGTTGTTGGTGATGCTATCGACGGACTTAAAAATATATCTAAGGATGGTGGTCTTCCAATTCACAGACCAGCTCCAAAATTTGATCAATTATCAACTTCAGCAGAAGTTTTATTTACAGGTATTAAAGTAATCGACCTAGTTGAACCTTATGCAAAAGGAGGTAAAATTGGATTGTTCGGTGGTGCCGGTGTAGGTAAAACTGTATTGATTCAGGAGTTGATTAACAATATTGCAAAAGGACACGGAGGACTTTCTGTATTTGCCGGAGTAGGTGAAAGAACGAGAGAAGGAAATGACCTTTTGAGAGAGATGCTTGAATCAGGAATTATCAAGTATGGTGATGATTTTATGCACTCTATGGAAAATGGAGGTTGGGATCTTTCAAAAGTAGACCTAGAGGCTATGAAAGAATCTAAAGCTGCATTCGTATTCGGACAGATGAATGAGCCGCCAGGTGCAAGAGCTAGAGTAGCACTTTCTGGTCTTACATTAGCTGAGTACTATAGAGATGGTGGAGAAAGCGGGCAAGGTAGAGATGTACTTTTCTTCGTAGACAACATCTTCCGTTTTACACAGGCTGGTTCTGAGGTATCTGCACTACTTGGTCGTATGCCATCAGCGGTAGGTTACCAACCAACTCTTGCTTCTGAAATGGGTGCGATGCAGGAAAGAATTACTTCAACTAAAAATGGTTCAATTACTTCAGTACAGGCAGTATATGTACCTGCGGATGACTTAACTGACCCGGCTCCTGCTACAACGTTTGCTCACTTAGATGCAACGACGGTACTTGACAGAAAGATTGCTTCATTAGGTATTTACCCAGCGGTAGATCCATTAGCATCTACTTCAAGAATCCTTTCTCCAGAAGTTATCGGTCACGATCACTATAACTGTGCTCAAAGAGTAAAAGAAATTCTTCAAAGATACAAGTCACTTCAGGATATCATCGCGATTCTTGGTATGGAAGAACTTTCTGAAGAAGATAAATCAGTTGTTTACCGTGCAAGAAAAGTTCAGAGATTCTTATCTCAGCCTTTCCACGTAGCAGAACAGTTTACAGGTATTCCAGGATCATTAGTAGATATCAAAGATACTATCAAAGGATTCAACATGATTATGGATGGTGAATTAGATCACTTACCAGAAGCTGCTTTCAACTTGAAAGGAACCATCGAGGAAGCTATCGAAGCTGGACAAAAAATGTTAGCTGAAAACGCTTAATAATTAGACATAAGATTCTTAGACGTGAGATGAGAGACATTCAATATGTCAAAATCTTTTAATCTTTCAATCTTTTAATCTTTTAATCTAAATTAAAATGAATATAAAAATTTTAACACCAGAATACGTAGTTTTTGAAGGAGAAGTAAACTCAGTGTTATTGCCTGGAAAGAATGGTGAATTCCACATCATGAAAAACCACGCAGGAATCGTTTCTTCTTTAGTTGGTGGTAAAGTGAAGCTTTTTACAAACTCTGTAAATGAAGCTTACGCTAAAAACCTTACCAAGGAAAATGATAAAGATTCTATCTTTTCATATTCTATCAAAAGCGGTGTTGTGGAATTTAATCATAACAAAGGAATTATCCTTTGCGAATAATTAAATGAAAAGCTAAATATATTTTCAAAAAAGTGTAACTTTGGTTACACTTTTTTTATTTCATTTCATGTAAAAATCTGGTTCTATGAAGAAAAGTATAATCATATTCTTTACAATTTTGGGTATATTCCTCAATGCTCAGAATATTAAAACCAAAAGAGGAATTATCAATTTAGATGGAATCCCGGTGGCTAAAATTTCAAATAAGTCCAATGAATACACTTTCATGGACTTAAAGGAAACGCCTTTGTACACTATAAAATTTATTGATAAAAGTATTGTTGATTCTGTGAGGGACAGTTATATACAAATCAATAGGGTATATAACAGGGATAAAACCATCGAAGTCGACTATTCTTCACCTTCTGCGTTTTCCGGGGAAGAAAAATCTGCGGTTTATACTTCCGTGAAAGACTTTAAAATTATAGATAATAAAGGCATCAATGTAAAGACCCTGGATGAGTTGTTTTCAAATGTTCCGAAAAGGAAACTGGACAGTAAGACGAAGGATGCCTATACCATCAGAAAAAAGATCGATAAACTGAATCTTGAAGTAAACAAGGTAGGTGAAATTCTCAGTAATGGTGTTCCTGTGGGATATTTTACCAATTTACCCGTAAGTTTTGGCTCAGATGATAAAATTATAGATAAAAGCTTTATTGATATTGAGATCTATGATGCAAAGAGTAAACTCATCGGGAAATATATTACAACAACAAAACAATTGAAAACGGCTGGCGGAAAGTCTTTTACCCTTTTCAAAGAAATGTCCGGCAGAGCATCTATTTTAAAATATCCAACCTATAAAGCGCTTGCAGAACGTATGGCGATTATGGATCCGAATTTTATTAAAATTCAGGAAAAAGTATCTGTAGGACCTGTTACGAAAGATACCCCTAATTAAGTCTACTGAAAAAAATATTGATAAAAAAAACTTGGAAAAGCTTTTTTAGTTTCATTTTTATCTATTAATATATTTTATTCGTGTATTCGCGGCAGAAAATAGATGCTAAGAATACACGAATTTTCTTATAAAATATGATATAATAATCAGAGAAGCCGGAATGGCAAAAATTATGGATATTTTATTTTTAGCAGATATAAAGCTATTCAATAGAAACGGGCTTTAGCCCGTTTAATTATAAAAGGAGAATTCCATTGGCTTTAGCCAAAACCTATTTTTACCCTTGCATTTAGAAAATTCTGCTATTTAGAAAATCCCTGAGAAAAATTGCTGCAATTTTATAAACTCAAAATTACTCCATTTTCCTTCAATTGTTGCATTGGTTTTGAGAACCAGAACAATTCGAAATCTTCAAAATTCTCTTCAAAATGATTCTTAAGTTGTTGAGCTGTAGGTTTTTTCTGATTGTCTATTGAATATTCTTCCAACATGCTCGTCAGCCATTCTGCTTTGTCCTGTTCCATCTCCACCTTAACAATATTGGTTTTTAGGTGGAATGTAAGAAGCGTATATGTACCAGAATATTTCTTTTTATTTTTTATGCGATTCTCAGCGATTACATTTTTAGTTAAAAAGACAATTTTTGAATTTCCTTTGAATTTAAAATCTTCATCTTCCAATAAGCTATCATGAATATAATCGGGATGAATTGTTGTTCTTGGAATTTTAAAATCAAACCACTCTTGAAGAGGAAGTTCAAAATTAACTCCATGCATATAATTGAATAAAGATTTTTTTAAACCTGAACTAAATTTATTATGATCGATCCCTGTTTTGTCTGTAAAGTCAATATCATTATTTGCAAATAGAATTTCTTGCTTGATGGGAGTAACTCCAAATTCTTCTGGATTTAGTCCAACTGGTGAATGAGCAGTCATTGCGAACTGATGCCAAAAACCACTTTGTAAAATTCCCATTTCAAATAACTGACGAATCATTTCCATAGAATCAATCGTTTCCTGAATGGTTTGTGTTGGGTAGCCATACATCAGATAAGCATGGATCATAATTCCGGCTTCTGTAAAATTTCTTGTCACTTTTGCAACTTGTTCCACAGAAATCCCTTTATCAATTAATTTCAACAAGCGATCACTTGCCACTTCCAATCCACCGGAAACTGCGACACAACCTGAAAGTTTTAATAAATAACACAAATCACGGGTGAAACTTTTCTCAAAACGGATATTCGTCCACCAGGTAACGACAAGATTTCTTCTTAAAATTTCAAGGGCTACTTCTCTCATCAAGGCAGGAGGTGCTGCTTCATCTACAAAATGGAAACCGGTTTCTCCTGTAGTTTTAATGAGTTCCTCCATTCTATCAACCAGAATTTTGGCAGAGATAGGTTCGTAAATTTTAATATAATCTAAAGAGATATCACAGAATGTACATTTCCCCCAATAACATCCATGGGCCATCGTTAGTTTATTCCATCTTCCGTCACTCCATAAACTGTGCATTGGATTGGCTATTTCAATAACAGAAATGTATTGATCCAGTTTTAAATCGGTATAATCTGGAGTTCCAATATCCGACTGCTTATAGTCGTGCCTTTTGGAATTGTTCTTATAAACGACTTCCTGATTTTCAATTAAAAAAGTCCTTTTATATTGAGATTCTTCACTTTGCCCAGAATGACCAAAAACATTTTCACATAGAAGCTCAAGAGGAATTTCACCATCATCAAGAGTAATAAAATCAAAGAATTCAAATACTCTTTGATCTTTTATTTCTCTTAATTCTGTGTTGGGAAAACCTCCGCCCATTGCGATTTTAATATGCGGGTAATTTCTCTTGATAAATTGTGCGGATTTGAAAGCCGAATATAAGTTTCCAGGAAAAGGAATAGAAAAACAAACCAATTTAGGCTGAACTTCTTTTATTTTTTTCTGAAGAATTGTTAAAGTAAAATCATCGATAAATGTTTGCTGATCGGATAATTTTGAATACAATTCATCAAAAGAATTGGCGCTCTTTCCAAGACGCTCAGCATATCTGCTGAAACCGAAGTCAGCATCAATATTTTCAACGATATAATCTGAAATGTCCTCCAGATATAAAGTCGCCAAATGTTTAGCTTTATCTTGTAAACCCATGTTTCCGAAGGCAAATTCCATATCATCCAATTGGTTGAAACGGGAAGCTTCCGGGAGAAAGTTCATGCTGCAGATCTGCCTCGCCAATGTTGGTGTTTTCCCTTGTAAAAAAGGAATAACCTGATCGATGGTTTTTAAATATTCTTCTCTTAACGCATAGATTCTCTGAGCGTTTTCAGAAGCATTATGAATATCAATTTCTTTATTGAAAACCTTTTGTAATCCACCTTTTGAAAATAATTCCAAAATAACATCTATTCCTAAATCAATCTGATAACTGGAAATATTTTTGGTATTTAAAAATCCTTTAATATAAGCAGTTGCCGGATAAGGAGTGTTAAGTTGGGTAAAAGGCGGAGTAATAAGAAGTAGGTCTTTCAACAGAAATTTTTTGCAAAGTTATTCTAAAGTTTTTTTAGAAAAAAATTTTTTGCTCTGATTATAAACAGGGTTGAAATAATACCTGTATGCTTTGAATTATTTTCTCGGAGATCTCACTGATTTCGTAGATCATCGTATAGTGTTATAGTATTACCAAAAAAAGAAAAATTTTTGCATTTGTGACTTAAAAATTTATGCCACGAATGCACGAATTAAATAGTGTAGTTTTTTAGAATTTCAATAAGGTAAAAGGATGGGTAGATATTTTGAATTTTGTTTTGACGCAAAGTTTTTATTATTAAGTTGGATATTTTAAGGGAGCAAAAGATGGAATCAATGAAATTGATTCTTATTAAGCGAGCGCATAGCTATAAAGCTTCTTCAATGACGAAGTCAGCTCCTTAGCTCCCTAAAATAAGATATTAGAATAATTTTAGCTTTGCGTTTAAAAATAAATATCTACTATTTTTGACGCAAAGTTTTTTATAATTAAGCTGAATATTTCAAGAAAGCAAAAGATGGAATCAATTTCATTGATTCTTATTAAGCGAGCGCATACCCACACAGCTTCAACGACTAAGTCGGTTCCTTAGCTCTCTAAAATAAAACGTTAGAATTATTTTAATTTTGCGTTTAAAAATAAATTATAGCTATTTAAATACAGTATCAACAGTATGATTACTGATGAAATTAAGAAAAGATTCTTCGTCAAAATATCCATTTTCATCTATAAGTTCAGGATGTAAAAATTCGGCTTCATGAGAACCATCTAAACTTATATTTTCTATAAATCTGCCTGTTTTTCCCTCAATTACATTGTGAAGACTTATTAAATATGTTGAATGTATACTGCCTTCTGCAACAGTGTAATGTCCGTTTTCTGCAATAAGGGAACTGGTTATATTTCCATTACTATACGTTTCATTATCGTTGCCGGATGCTCCAAACAAAATATTACAGGAAATATTTCCTGAACAATAAAGACAACCATTAACAATGATATTTTTGGCCTGTATATTTCCGATAACAATAAGTACAACGTAATCCTCCACAAAAAGATCTTCGGAAAGGTCAATGTCTTGCTCGGATAAGATGATTTTATATCCTTCTCCGTCTTCTGTAGTTAAATCAAAAGTGTTCGGTTCTTCGTTTTCTGCAAGGATAATCGTAGGCGTATCATCATCATTATTGGAATCTAAAGAAGCTGCTTTTATCTTTTCCGCAATTTCCTCATCCAACAATTCAATAAATTCTGAAAGATCTTCTTCCTCTAAAGAGTGGTCTTCGAAAAAAGTGAAATCCAATGTTGATGAAACTGTAGAATAAAAACTTTCTGAGTGATTTTTAAGTCGGGTATATAATTGATCTTTTGTGAGTTGTTGTAATTCTTTCATAAACTTTAAGCCTATTGCATCTACTTATTGTAGAGAAAATAGGATAGATGCAATATAAGGAGATAAGTTTTATTTTGCTAAAAAGCCAAATTTATTCTCAAACATTTTTCCGATCACCGGAATAGGTTTTTTCTGTTCATTGGCAGCATTAATAATCCCAAATACCCATAAGATTAATAAAATCAATCCTATATAATTTAAAAAAGATAAGGCAGGAAGAATGGGGATTACGATGGAAAGAAGAACATTGATAACGACAGTTAATAAGAAGAATCCTAGCCCTTGTTCCAAATGATAGTTAGCCAGGTCATTTTTAGCATGCAAGTCTTTGCTTTTAACATAAGCAATGATCCATCCGATAATTGTTACATAACTTAAAATAGAAATTGTTTTACTGTTCATATTGAATATTTTTTGTCAAAGGTAGAACAGTAGATTTCATCTATCAATAACTGATTGGTTAATGGCAACTTTCAATTGGTATTCAGTAGATGTTGGCAAAAAATGATATTCCGGTAATTTTATTCTTCCTTCATCAGTTTAAAAAAAGCTTCTTTCTTTGCCCTTGATATCGGAATACTGGCTCCGTTTTCCATTTCAACCATCCCTTCTCTGGAATAACTTACAATATAATTGGTATTAATTAGGAAAGACTGATGTACCCGGAAAAAATCAGGTGGGAGGAGAATGCTTTCATAGTTTTTAAGAGGTTTGGAAATCATGATTTTCTTTCCATCATTTAGGTAGAAAGTAGTATAGGAACCGGAAGTTTCACAATGCATAATCTGGTTGATCTTTACCACATGCATTGCTTCCTGGGTAGGGAGGATGATTCTTTGGGGAGTTCTGTGCATATTATGACTGAGTTCATGTACCTGTTGTTCTTCAAGAAAACGTTCCTTTATTCCTGAAATTCTGTTAATTGCTATTTCAAGTTCCTCAGCATCAATAGGTTTTAGTAAATAATCCAAAGCGCTGAATTTGAATGCCCGAATAGCGTATTCTTCATAAGCCGTTGTAAAAATCAAATGAAATTTCCGGTAAGAAATTTGTTGAAGTACCTCGAATCCTGTTCCATTTTTTAACATAATATCCATAAAAACAAGATCAGGCTGTAGCCTGTTAATAAGTTTTGCTGCTTCATCAGCACTTTCAGCATAGCCTATGATCTGGATTTTATCCGGAGCAATCATTTCCAACATAATGGACAAAGCTTCCCGTAAGTGATATTCGTCTTCTATGATTATTGTTTTGTACATATTTTATAATATTGGAATAAATAATGTTACCATGCAGCCTTGCTGACCATCTTTATCAATGGTCATTTCCCTTACTTCAAGTTTTGCCCTTGAATTATCTTTAAGCATAAGAAGCAATCTCTCATCCGTAATCTTAGTCGAAAGAGAACGATGAGAATCATCTGTTTTCTGCTTTCTGGAAGCGGTAAGTCCGATTCCATTATCCCTGATTGTACAAATGAGAAGGTTTTCTTCCGGCTTTTCTTCAAAATTAATGAATAATACTCCTTTTTGGAAGGCTTCTAAAGGTTTTAATCCATGCTCAATGGCGTTTTCAACGAATGGCTGTATTAAAAGTGGAGGAATATGAAGCTGCTGATCTACAGATTCTTCACATTGTATTTGGTAATCAAAACTTCGATTTAAACGAAGCTGCTGAAGTTCAATATAGTTTTCCAACGTATGTATTTCTTCTTCAAGAGTAATCGTTTCCATGCGGGATTGTTCTAGTACTCTTCGACTGAGTTTGGCAAATTTTCCAAGATACAATACTGCAAGATCTGTATCTTTTCTGAGAATCATTCCCTGGATATTTCCTAATGCATTAAAGATAAAATGCGGATCCATCTGAGATTGTAACAGTCTTCTTTCAAGAGATAGTTTTTCCGCTAAGCTTTCCAATGTTTCCTTTTCCAAAAGTTCCATTTTAAGTTCATTATTGGTTTGTTGTTGTTGAAGGAAATCTTCTCTTTTCTGATGATAACGCTGTCGGAAATAGTAAGACCGATACATAAAGACAAGTCCCACAAGTAACACTGCGGAAATTCCATATCCTAATAACTGATTTTTTTTCTGAAGTTTATTTTCCTGCTCCAGTTGCTGAATACGAGCTATTTTCTTTTCTGATTCATATTTGGCATCAGCATTCTGAAGGATCTGCTGAGTTGATTCGTCATACTTTAGTTTATTATATTTGATAAAAAATGTATCGTATTCAAGATAGGCTTTATAGTCTTTTTCTTCTGCTGCAATATTTTTCAGACATTCATAAAATGCTGCCAAAAGATAATTGTCTTTGTAGGGCAGAGTCTGTTGATAGGTAATTCCTTCTTTAAAAAGATGTTCTGCGGTTCTGTATTCTCCTTTTGATACATAATACTGTCCGCGTAACCCCATAGAACTTCGGTATACGCTTTTGATACCATACTGTTTCCCAATAAGTAAAGCTTTTTCCAATGCAGATAAAAATGAATTTTCATCAATTGGCTTAGGCCCATTCATATATAAAGCAGCAAGGTTGATATAGGCAATTCCGATATTACTTTTACTATCTATTTTGGCTTCATTTTTTTCTATAAAAGCAATGGTTTGTTTAAAAAACAAAATGGCATCCTGCCAACGACCGGTGTTTCCTGAAACAATGAGATCAGAAAGATAATTTCCTACCGCCAGTCTTGCATGAAGAATACTTTCAGGATTCCCAGATTTTTCCGCGAATGAAAGTCCTTCATCAGCATATTTTTTAACTTTTTCAGGAGAATCTGGTGAAAAGAGGTAAGAGATATCCGCACCGAGTTTAGCAGATTGGTCGTAGCTCTGCATTGTATTAAATAAAGCATAAGCTTTCAAAAAATAAGTAAGAGCCTGTGACTTATCATCAGTATATGATTTGAGATATCCCATCGCAGCATTAGCAAAAGCTTTTGCACGATCACTTTTTAAAGACTTGGCAATGTCATAGGACCTTTCTGTGTATTTTGTGAATTCCTTGAGATGAAGAAGACGTTTATGGGTTAGGGCAAGATACGCACTACAAATCGCTTCATCTTCTTTATTTCCTGTTTTTTGAGAAACTTGAAGAGCTGCCATCTGCATTTTGAGACTTGCTGACGAGTCAGTAAACCTTTTGGAATATCCTTCACTGGCTGCATGTTCGGCAGAAGATACTTGCTGAGCTTTTATGGAGCCACAGGAAATCCAGCAAAATATAAAGCAAAATAGAAGTTGGGTTATGTCGTTTTTTTTGATCATTTCAGTTGATAGATTGGGCTAAATTATACATTGTGGAAGGATTAACAAAATAGCACTGGTTTTAAAATGCTGATTTTAAGGGAAAATTTGAACCTAATTAAACACATTGTCACCAGTTTTTTACCAAATACCAATTCAAAATGTATATATACCAATTG
Organism: Chryseobacterium sp. G0162; assembly: GCF_003815715.1. Taxonomy (NCBI): domain Bacteria; kingdom Pseudomonadati; phylum Bacteroidota; class Flavobacteriia; order Flavobacteriales; family Weeksellaceae; genus Chryseobacterium; species Chryseobacterium sp. G0162. The sequence continues at coordinate 4,793,487 of NZ_CP033922.1, forward strand.
ATGCTGGCAAATAGTCATTCGAATATTTAATCTTGCATAGAATATTAGTGCAATAGCCATGAAAACTATATATAAATTCCTGACTTTCCTTATTTTATTTTTTCCTGCCAAAATGCTGCTTTCCCAGCAGACAGATGAAAAGCGGATGAAAATTCAAGTATCTGTGAAAGATGGAAAAAATCAGATTGTTTCTGTTATTAAATCCTATACCATATCCTATAACAGAACTTTATTAACCCCTGAGAATAATAAATCAGGGGAGGCTAAAGCATTTTATATATCATTGGATTTTGAAAAACAGGATATTCCTTTTTTAAGAGCATTTATCCAAAACAAAGCAGGTTTGGATGGTCAGATTACAGTAACAGATACTTATGGGAAATTACCTTCCCGAAAAATTGATTTTCAATCGGCCACAATGGATATTATGAACGATCAGGCGATGGGAGAGTACAGTGGGATGTTCATGAATCTAAGCTGTAATGTTATTACTATTGATGGGTTGAAAATAGAACATTAAACCTCACAAATGATGAAAAAAAACACAATATACTTAATGCATCAACAATCCTGAAATGGGATATCTGTAGTGTAAAGATAGTAAATATGCATTTCCTGAACTTTCTTTACGATTGGAATCTCTTTAGAGAATCTTTAGAATGGTATCCTAAAATAGGAAAAGCTTTTACAGCAATGAATGAAGAGTAGCTGAAAGAAAAGAATATATAAATCTAAAGATAAGACCGTGAATACATTACATCAGGAAGCCATTGAAGCATTCCGTCAGAAAAACTATGCTGTTGCTGCTAAAAACTGGATCAAAGGGCATGCTCTTCCGGATGATAGAGAAGAGCTTAAGGAAATCTACCTCTGGGCTAATTCTTTAAATGAAACTTCTCCGGATTCTGATCTTTGCGCCATATTAGGACTCATTGCTCTGGATCATTACGAAATATTTACGAGTAACCGTGAAAAAGCTCTTATTCAGTGTGTAGAATGGAGCAAACAGGGAATCAGTATCAGTCCGAATCACCCTTGGTGCCATCGTCATGCCGGTTCTGCTTTCTATTGGATGGATCAATGGGAGGAAGCAGTTCCTTATTATGAAAAAGCAATGTCTTTGGTACCATCTCCAACTTTACAGGTGAGACTGTTTATGATTAATAATAAAGAAAATGTTAATCCTGATTTTCTGTTGCTGGATGTAAATCCCGAAACTTCCGAAGCCATGGAGGCCTATAACGCTGGTGTTGAAATTAATAGAATTCTCAACCAAAACCCTCAAATATCTGAATTTGAAAAGGAGAGACTTACCCAATTGAAAAGAGACTGTTATACTGTAGCTTATCGTCTTTATCATAAAACGTTGGTTGAAAGAAACGGAGATTCCTATAATGAAGATCCTCATACCTTTGCGATGTGCTGTAATAATTTAGCCGCAGAGCTTATCAGCCAGGAAAAATATGATGAAGCTATTGCTGTCACTACGGAAGGGATGAAATTCAGTTATTTCATGTACATTCTCCAGAATAGATTTAATGCGTACTTAGAAGCAGGATATCTCAAAGAAGCTATAGCAGATGGGGAACAGTTCATGGAGGATTTTATAAATGACATGGATTCTGTAACCTACTTTAATAGTATAGACCAGCTTTGTTACAGTTATATGGAATTGAAAGATGATACGTCTGCTATGGAATGGATTAATGCAGGGTTGGAAAGTTATCATGAATTAGATACGACAGATCCTTTACTGACCCATCCGGAAATTGTACGATGCTTTACTAATTTTTATATCCATAAATCAAAAATTGAAGAACAGACAGGAATACAACCAGATCCAGCTATGGCTTCAAAAGAAGCTGATCGTATTTTGGAGGAAATGCCGGATAATCCAAGTATACTCATCAGCCGTTCCAATATTTTTTTAGAAGAAGAAAACTATGCAAAAGCGCTGGAATGTTTGCAGTATGCTATACATTTTGCGTCAGAACAAAATAAGATAAGATCTGCGCAGGTGGCTTTATACAATATGGGATATATTCAGGTTGCGAAACTTCGTGATGAAGCAACGGCATTTGAAAGTTTTGAACAGAGTATAGCTTTAGGAAATGAAGATTTCTGGTGCTGTTATTGGGCGGTTCACTGTGGGTATCATTTGCAGGAAAATGAAAAGACGGTTGAATATGCTTTGCTGGCTCTTCAGGCTTTGCCTCAACAGGATGGAGTAACCGCTGAAATTATTGCGGAGATTTATGAACATTTAGGAACAGCACAATTAGACTTAGCTCAATATTCTGAAGCAGCAGAAAATCTAAAATTGTCTTTACAGTACAATCATTCACCTATAGCAGAAGAAAATCTGAAAACTGCCGAAGCAGAAAATAAACGTAATTATTCCGGAGGCTTTTTCAAAAAAATATTTGGAAAATAATGATGAGTGAAGCTAGAGGCTGGAAGATTATCATAACTTCCATCCTACAAAATATAAACCCCGGAGAATTCCTGTTCTCCGGGGCTATTTTTATAAATTACTTTAAACGCTTTACAAGTGAACTGTGCTCTTCCGGTCAGAAATAACATTCAGTATTACGCCCAGTAAAATAAGTGTAATTCCAATCAGTAAGTTGGTGGTAAACTTTTCATTAAACATAAAGACACTTACCATTACAGCGACAACAGGCTCCAGTGCACCTAAAATAGCAACCGGAGTAGAACCAATGCTCTTAATAGCATACACCAGACATAAACTGGAAATAACTGTAGTAAGAAATGCAAAAATAAGAAAGTTAATAAAAATAGTTATCGAAGGGATTGCAAATGATTGATGTCCAATAACAGACTTGCTCATAAAAAATACAGACGTAAAAAGCATCGAGTAGAAGGTAAGTTTAAACCCGGAAACTTTCAGTTTCGATTTATTGACAATTACCATATAAAGGGCATAAAACAATGAACTGAGCATAACGATTCCCAATCCTGCAAAATTGATTTCAAAACCATTTCCTTTCAGGCATAAAACAATGACGCCGGCAAAGGCAAGAAATAATGAAGCAATAGATAATTTGGTGAGTTTCTCTTTATAAAAGAAAAACATAATCAATGCTACAATAACGGGATAAATAAATAAAACTGTAGAAGCAATTCCCGGGGTAAGAAAATCATATCCTATGAACAAAAATTCAGAAGAAAGAGCATAGCATACTCCCAGAATAGCTAATATTAAAGCTTCCTTTTTATTGATTCTGAAGTTTTGTTTAGAATAAATGAGATATCCACCCACTATTATGGCTGAAAAGAAAAACCTGTAAAACAGTGTAATATCCATTGAAAAATGAGCCTGTTTAATCGGTAGGATAAAAATCGGAATCAATCCATATGAAACCGCCGACAAAACCCCCAATAAATAACCTCTAAGTTTTATTTGCATTTTATAGTGTATAGTTTTTAAAACAAAAAACCACTGAATCAATCAGTGGTTTTTTATTATTTTGTTAAAGATTAGATCGGTTTAAAACTTAATCCCTGTTCCTGCAGTAATAATTGTTCCTGCTCTTTATAGTAACCACTTACTAGTTTATCGTGAATCGCTTCAAACGCGGCCAGAGTTTCATTAATTTCTGAATCCGTATGAGAAGCGGTAGGAATCAGTCTTAAAAGAATCATTCCCTTAGGAATTACCGGATAGACCACTACTGAGGTAAAGATCCCGTAATTCTCTCTAAGATCTTTTACCAATAGAGTAGCTTCTACAGGAGTTCCCTGCATCATTACCGGAGTAACACAAGTATTCGTATCTCCGATGTTGAATCCTCTTTCTTTTAATCCGCTCTGTAGTTTTTCTACATTTTCCCAAAGTTTAGCTTTGATTTCTGGTCTCGATCTCAATAGCTCTAATCTTTTCAATCCTCCGATTACCATTGGCATCGTAAGAGATTTTGCAAAGATTTGTGATCTTAGGTTGAACTTCAGGTATCTGATGATTTCTTTGTCACCCGCAAGGAATGCTCCGAAACCAGCCATTGATTTTGCAAAAGTAGAGAAATATACGTCGATCTGATCGTTACAGTCTTGCTCTTCACCTACTCCGGCACCCGTTTTACCTAGTGTTCCGAAACCGTGAGCATCATCTACTAGAAGTCTGAATTGATATTTTGATTTAAGCTCGCAAATCTCTTTGATTTTTCCTTGCTGTCCTCTCATCCCGAAAACTCCTTCAGTAATCACAAGGATTCCTCCTCCCGTTTCTTCTGCTACTTTGGTAGCTCTCTGAAGGTTTTTTTCAAGGCTTTCCATATCATTATGCTTGTAGGTAAATCTTTTACCAGAATGAAGTCTTACTCCATCCACGATACAGGCATGAGAATCCATATCGTAAACGATAACATCGTTTCTGCTTACCAAGGCATCAATCGTAGAAACCATTCCCTGGTAACCGAAATTCAATAAATATGCTGATTCTTTTTGTACGAAGTCTGCCAATTCTCTTTCCAACTGAAGGTGCTGATCTGTTTCTCCAGACATCGCTCTTGCTCCCATCGGATAGAACATTCCATATTCTGCAGCCGCCTTGGCATCTGCTTCAATTACTTCAGGATGATTACACAATCCTAAATAATCATTGGCACTCCAGAAAATTACTTCTCTACCCTGAAACTGCATTCTCGGGCCGATAGGTCCCTCTAATCTTGGGAAAATAAAATATCCTTCTCCGTAATCTGCAAATTGTCCAAGAGGTCCTGGATTTTCTTTTATTCTTTCAAAAATATCCAACATTGTATCGTAATTTTTAAGTAAAAAAGCCTTTTTTGTAGAACACGCAAAAGGCTTTATTATATCGTGATTTTATTTATTGTTATTTAATAAACTCAGTCTTGAAGACTTCGTCATAATTGTGGACACAGTTGTTAACAAACCCCTGTTCGGCCATCCATTTATCACTGTATACTTTAGTGATGTATCTTGAACCGTGGTCAGGATAGATTAATACAACCATATCATTTTCGGTTAATTCGTGCGAATTTGCATATTGTATCAGTCCCTGGGTGACAGCTCCTGTAGTATACCCTCCCATAATAGCTTCCTTCAAAGCAATTTCACGGGTTCTGTAGGCTGACATCTCATCATTTACCCTTACAAACTCATCTACCTTATCGAAAAGAAGAGCGGCAGGGATCAAATTTTTTCCCATTCCCTCGATCTGATAAGGGTGTACATCTTCCTTGTGAATCTCACCTGTCTCGTGATAGCTTTTTAATATAGAACCATCTGCATCCACCCCGATAATTTTAATATCCGGGTTTTTCTCCTTCAAAAACTTTGCTGAACCAGATAAAGTACCTCCTGTTCCGGTGCAGGCAAAAAGGTGAGTGATCTTACCTTCTGTCTGCTCCCAGATCTCAGGACCGGTGGTCTGGTAATGGGCATCAATATTCAGTTCATTAAAGTACTGATTGATGTAAATAGAATTGGGAGTTTCCAAAGCGATCCTTTTCGCTACTTCATAATAAGATCTTGGATCATCCGCAGGTACATTGGCAGGACATATATATACAGTCGCTCCTAATGCTTTTAGATAAGCAATTTTCTCAGGTTTTGTTTTGTCGCTTACAGCGAGAATACATTTATATCCCTTGATGATACATACCATTGCAATAGAAAACCCAGTGTTTCCCGATGTAGTTTCTACAACTACGGAATCTTCTTTCAATAAGCCTCTCTCCTCTGCGTTCTCAATAATATGAAGTGCGATTCGGTCTTTGGTGGAATGTCCAGGATTATATGATTCTAACTTGGCATAAACGGTTGCTGGAATATCTTTTGTAACAGTATTTAGCTTCACCATAGGAGTATGTCCTATTAGGCCAAGAATATTATCGTAAACATTACTCATTATTTGTTATTTTCAATAAAAATCTGACTGCAAAAATACAAAAAAATAAATAATTACTAAACTTTTGTTTGATTTCTAGGGCATCGTTTCGTAAAAAATATTTTTCCTGTTTACAGTTTTAGCAGGAGTATAATCGCAAATTTTGCGCCAAGTTTTTAAAATTTGTTAAAAACAATATAAAATAATATAAAAGCCTTATTTTCGCATAATTGATTTAATACTATGAAAAATTGGACTTTTAGGCAATGGAACACCGTTTTAGGATGGGTGGTTTTCGTCATTGCGTTTTTCACGTACTTGTCCACGATAGAACCTAATTTCAGCTTTTGGGATTGTGGTGAGTACATTTCTTCTGCAGTAAAACTTGAAGTAACGCATGCTCCCGGAGCGGCTTTATTCCAGATAGTGGGTGCCGTGGCAGCCATTTTTGCATTAGGGAAAGGCGAAAATTACTCCATCGTAATCAACGCGATGTCTGCATTGTTCAGCGCGCTGACTATTTTATTTTTGTTTTGGACGATTACTCATTTTGTGAGAAGATTGCTCAACAAAGATTTTGAAGAAATTACAAAACATCAGGAAATCTCTATCTTGTTTGCCGGAGCAATAGGAGCATTGTGCTTCACCTTCTCAGATACCTTCTGGTTCTCGGCGGTAGAAGGAGAGGTTTACTCTATGGCTTCTATGTTTATCGCGCTTTTGGTCTGGTTGATTACCAAATGGGAAAATGAGTATCAGGCAGCAGACAGTGAGAGATGGGTTATCCTTATTTTCTTCGTTTTAGGACTTTCCGTTGGAGTGCACATGATGTGTATGCTCGCAACGCCTATGGTATGTCTTGTATATTATGCAAGAAACTATAAGTTTACGTGGAAGAATTTTATTTGGGCGAACCTTATTACATTAGGGATTTTGATCGTCGTTTTCAAAATTATTTTCCCTTTGATCATGACAATGTTCGGAAGATTGGAGATTTTCTTTGTGAATGGTCTTGGACTTCCTTTCCACTCAGGAACTATTGCAGCATTTATCTTAATGGTAGTGATCTGCTATTTCCTGATTAAGTATGCGAGAAAAGCAAAAAAGAATATTTATCAAACTGCTGCTTTATCTGTAGTTTTTATGATGATTGGTTTTTCTTGTTGGATGGTTATTCCGATCAGAGCTAATGCGAATCCACCAATGAACCTTAATGACCCGGATACTGCCATTGGTATGCTGGATTATTATAACAGAGAGCAATATGGAGACTGGCCAACCATTTATGGCCAAAACTATACAGCTTTCCTTGATGCTAACGGAATTCAAAAGAACGAAGACGGAAGCTTTAAAACAAAAAAGACCGGAGAGATTTATGAAAAAGATGAAAAAACCGGGACCTATAGAAAAACCGGAGACCGATTCAATTATATTTTTAGCCAGTCTCAGGTAAGCTTAATGCCAAGAATGTTCAATGAGGATAAAGATGTAATGGCCAACTACATTTCAATGTACGGAGCCCCTGATTTTACATTCAATTATGCGAATGAAGATGTGGCAGATAACCCTCAGGCTAAGCAGATTTTTGATGAACTGAGAGCTAAATATGATGATAAATCTATTACAGCTGCAGATTATTTAAAGGTAAAACCTTATAATCTTATCAATGTTCAGAAGCCCTCATTGCTTCAGAATATGGATTATTTTATTTCTTTCCAGAACGGATATTACTTTGTAAGATACCTGCTTTGGAACTATGTAGGAAGACAGAATGACCTTGAAGGAAATATGGAGAGCACCAAAGGAAACTGGATTTCCGGAATTCCTTTTATTGATAATGTAAACGTAGGAAATCAGGATAAAATGCCTGCCAAATTTAAGAATGAAAGCACAGTTGCATTTTTCTTCCTTCCATTAATTTTAGGTTTAATCGGGTTCTTTTTCCAATTGAACAGGGATTTTGGAAGATTCTATGCTTTATTATCCTTATTTATTATTACCAGTGTCGGAATTATTTTCTATACAGGAGTAAAACCTTTCGAACCAAGAGAAAGAGATTATGCAATGGTAGGTTCATTCTACGCTTTTGCCATCTGGATTGGATTGGGTGCCGGAGCTATTTTATGGTTCGTACAGTCTAAAATTAAGTCCAATGGGGCTAACATTGCATTAGGAGTTGTATTATTAGGAGTTCCCTTCATGATGGGATTCCAGAACTATAATGTTCACGACAGAAGTAACAGATATACAGCTTATGACTATGCATATTCGGTATTAAAATCATTACCAAAGAACGATATTTTATTCGTATATGGTGACAACGATACTTATCCGGTTTGGGCTATCCAGGAGACGGAAAGATTCAGAGATGATGTAAAAGTGGTTAACTTTACGCTTGCTTCAACGCCTTGGAACCTTGATCAGATCAAAAGAAGAACATACAACGCCATGGGCATCCCAAGTGAACTGACTCACGAGGATTACAGAGATGGTGTAAACGACCAGATCTATATGATGAAGAAGGAAGATTGGGAAGGTGTTTTCTCTATGCTAAAAGAACAAGGAGTTCCGGATACAGAATTCAAGGACTTCAGAAAGTACCTTACACAGGATTCTTTAACCCTGAAAGATGCGATTAAGTTTATCAAATTTAAATCTCCTGAAAAAGATCAGTTATTGAAAATGTACTTCGGAGAAGAGAAATATGAAAAGTATAACATTCTTCCGGTAAACAAATTTATTCTCCCTGTCAATAAAGAAAATGCTTTAAAAGCAGGCATTATTAATCAGGCAGATCTTCCTAATGTAGCCAATCAGATCATGATTACTTACAAGGGAAATACATTGTATAAAAACAACCTGATTCTAATGGATCTATTGGCGAATTTCGATTGGAAACGTCCGATTAACTTCTCTTCAGGAGGTATTTATGACAGTGAAAATATTTTCTATCTTAACGATTATCTTCAGTTTGACGGATTCAGTTACAGATTAATTCCGATTCAAACGCTGCCATCAGCAGATGGAGATATGGGAAGAGTAGATGCTAACAATCTTTATAATGTAGTGAAAAACTTCAAATGGGGGAACTTTAAAGATCTGAATGCTCACTTTGATGAAACTGCAACTTCTAATATCATCAGCTACAGAATGTCAGCAAGCAGAGCTGCTTCAGCATTAGCATTAAGCGGACAGAAAGCTAAAGCATTAGAAATCCTGGATCTTGCAGCAAAAGAAATTCCTGCTGAAAAATACAATGATCCACGTTCATTAAGCTCAATTGTAACCGGATATATCATCGCAGGACAGGAGCAAAAAGGATTACAGCTGGCAGAAGTACTTAAAAAAGGAATCTTTGATGAGTATGATTATTATTTAAGTCTTTCTAAAGCGGATCAAAGCTATGTGAGAAGACAGATGAGAACAAAGCCAATGGAATATTCTCTTGTAGTAGCAGCGGTTACAGATGCTTATATGAAGATAGGACAAAAAGAAAAAGCCTATGCTTATCTGGTAAAATCCATTGAGCCGATTGATAAGAAATTCAATGCTTTTGTGAAGGAACTTCAGCAGATGGGCAAAGAAAAAGCAATGAAGGAATCTGAAGATGTTCAAAAGATCACTCCATTCTACCAATATTTATTTGATGTAATGGAACCTTTTGATTCAACTTATTCTAAGGAAAAAGAAAATCAGATCACTTCAGCGATTATCAAAGCAACACAATAAAATACTTTTAAAAACGGAACTTCGGTTCCGTTTTTTTGTTATTGGGATTCCTGAATTTTAAGATTATATTTGTGGAACTAAAAATGCATAATGGCAGAAACACAAAAAAGCAGGTTCCCAATTTATGCCGTAATCGTTACGGTAGTTTTTAAACTTCTTTTCTTATTAACACATTACATTCAGGAAGATGCCTTCATCACCTGGAGAGTAGCCCAGAATGTACTGGATTACGGAGTAATTGGGTTCAATGGTAATACTAAGATCTCTGCTTCTACTACCCATTTATATGTTTTTGTATCTTATATTTTCAACCTTATTTTTGGTAAAGAATATTTTATTGAACCTCTTTTAATTTTTAATTCCATATTGTTCACCATAGGAACATTATTCTTATCTCATCTGGTTCTTAAAAATCCTTGGCATAAGGCTATTTTTATCTTTCTAATTGGAATCCTGCCTCCTGCCATTAAGATTTCAATCCTTGGAATGGAGTACGGACTTTTATTTTTCCTGGAAATGTCCCTGTTATATTATGGGTTCAACAAAGGAAAAAAATGGGTGTTAACTCTTCTTCCGATCCTGATTATGTTTACAAGAATTGATACCGTCATATTTCTTGGAATTGTATTTCTGGTTGATCTGTTTTGGACTAAAAAAATCAGATGGAACTATATTTTTGGTGGAATTTTAGGAGTGCTATCAACGGTTGCTTTCAACTGGTTTTATTTTGGAGAAGTCGTTAATAATACCATTACTGCGAAAAAACTTCTTTATGAGCAACAACTGACTTTCGGGGAACATCTTGACTATTTTCTGGTAAGTTTTGGAAACTTTTGGGGAATGCTGAAAGTTCCGGGAGCTTTTAATCCAATTACGGTGATCGTTCTTATTTTTGAAATACTTTGCTTTATTTACCTTATCAGACAAAAAGAAAAGAGAAATTATTTTCTATGGATGATCTTTATTTTCGGATGGGTAAAACAGATTATTTTTATCTCCCAAAAAAGCTTATTTGACTGGTATTATTGGGTACCACAGCTTTTGCTTTTCGTTCCGGTTCTTATTTTTGTATTGGAACAGAAAGAAAGAAGAAACTTATGGCTGTCTTTGCTTGTTATATTCTATATTGTTCCGATGCTGGCTTTCCAGACCATTCATGCCATTGCCACTGGAAATGGGGAATGGAACTACAGAAGAACTATAGGTACATTTCTTAACAAGTATGAAAAAGATAAAAATCAATGGATTTTATTGGAACCTGCTGGGTATGTTCCTTATTTTTCAGGACTAAAAACTATTGATGAAGTTGGGCTGGTAGACAAACAGATTCAGGAGGAGATCAAAAAAGATAAAACGAATTATTGGATCAACACAGTTAAAAATAGGAAACCAAAATATTTACTTTCATACCAGAATCTATATGAAGGTACCAATGCAGTATATTATCAAACCCATTATAAATTATTGAAGGAATTTAGGGTCAAAGATCATCTGAAAAGTGACAATAAAATACTGGAAAAGATCTATAATCTGAAGCCTTCCGGAACAGACTATAATTTGTATATTAGAGTGGATTAAGAAGATTGAAATTTGAACTGTAAAACATTCAAAACGAGTAACCTATGAAGTATTGTGCTTTTCTCCGCGGTGTCAATGTAAAAGGAACAAATATGAAAATGGCAGATGTCTGCCAGGTTTTTAAGGAAGCCGGAATGAAAGAGGTGGCTTCTATATTGGCTTCCGGAAATATTGTTTTTTCGTCTGATCAACAGGCTGATGAATTAAAAATAATTCTTGAAAAGGCAATGTCTGAGTATTTTTCCTATGAAGCTTTCCTGTTCATCAAATCTCATGAAGAGACAGCCGTTTTTTGGAATAGTATTCCTTTTGAAAAAAATGGGGATCTTCATATTTACGGTTTTGTTGGAATGCCAGGGATAGAAAATGTTTTAATGGGAGAATTTGAAAAGGCGGCTCAGGCTGAAAATGAAAAAGCAGAAATTGTCAATGATATATTCTACTGGCAGGTTCCTAAAGGAAATACTCTGGATTCTACATTTGGAAAAGTCTTAGGAAAGAAAAGCCTAAAAGATCAAATGACTAGCAGGAATGTCAATACTTTTGAGAAGATTTTGAAAAAAATGGCGTAGATTTCAGTTACAGCACATACAGAATTTGAGAAACCTGTGTTGTTAACAGAATAAAAGATATCGTGTAATTCAATAGGAACGGGCTTTAGCCCGTTCTTTTTTTATCAAAATTCCATTGGCTTTAGCCAAAACCTAAAATATCTGTGATCTTTGTCAGTGCGAGCAGAGCGAAGCAATCATACTATATATGTTGGAAATCGCAAAGACGCTAGGCTTTTTTAAATATATACTGTTTTTAAGGCGTAAGGATTTTATCTTCGATAAAATGATATGCTGCATATTCTTTAACAGATCGTTCAACTGCTTTTATTTATAGAACACTAATACCACTAATATTTATATAAATATTCACAAACATCTGCGTAAATCCGTGAAATCTGCGGGAAATAAAAATCCGGAAACTTTAATCAAAGCTTAACCCATAAAATAGCGATTGCTGGAATAGAGGCATTACCTTTCCTTAAACCTTAAACCTTAAACCTTAAACCTTAAACCTTAAACCTTAAACCTTAAACCTTAAACCTTAAAAATTTCCATTTCTGAAACTTTCTCAGTATTTTTACTGAACTTTTTAATTACAACAAAATGATTCAGTATTTAGATAATATTCAGCACAAAGATTCAAAGAACTTTTTCCTTATTGCCGGACCTTGTATTATTGAAGGAGAAGATATGGCATTGAGAATTGCTGAAAAAGTAATCAATATTACAGACAAGTATAATATTCCTTATATTTTTAAAGGGAGTTTCAAAAAGGCGAACAGAAGCCGTGTGGACTCTTTTACAACCATCGGAGAAGAAAAATCTCTTGAAATCCTTAAAAAAGTAGGAGAAACATTCAATATTCCTACGACTACAGATATTCATGAAAATGAGCATGCAGCATTAGCTGCGCAATATGTAGATGTGCTTCAGATTCCTGCATTTCTGGTACGTCAGACAGACCTATTAGTGGCAGCAGCAAAAACAGGAAAATGTGTGTCTTTGAAAAAGGGACAGTTCCTTTCTCCGGAATCCATGAAGTTTGCGGTTCAGAAAATTACAGATTCTGATAACCAGAAAGTAGCCATCATTGAAAGAGGAAATTCTTTCGGATATACAGATTTGATCGTAGATTACAGAGGAATTCCTACCATGAGAGAATATGCGCCTGTGATTCTGGATGTTACGCATTCATTACAGCAGCCTAACCAAAGCTCTGGAGTAACAGGAGGAAGACCAGATCTTATTGAAACCGTTGCCAAAGCTGGAATTGCAGTAGGAGCAGACGGAATTTTCATTGAAACTCACCCAACTCCGGAAACCGCATTGTCTGATGGTGCCAACATGTTAAGACTAGATTTATTAGAAGATTTGTTACAAAAATTAACAAGAATTAGAGAATCGATTTTGTAATTGTTAAAAAAACATTAATTTTAGAAATTCTAAAATATTTCTTTTGAAAAAACTAGTTTTACCGCTAAGCCTTATGGTCCCTATTCTGATTTTCTCTCAACAAAGAAAAAAGGATACGGCGACCACTAGAGTGACCGATATAGAGGAAGTTGTGTTCCAGAAAAAAACAACAGGAAAAACCAATGACCTTACCAATGTAAGAATTTCTGTAAAAGAAGCGAAAGCAGTAGCTTCTATCAGTGGTGGAATAGAAGGACTGATTAAAACCCTGCCTTCCGTAAACTCCAATACTGAGCTATCTTCCCAATATATGGTACGTGGTGGAAACTATGACGAAAACCTTATCTACATCAATGATATTGAAATCTACAGACCTTTCCTGATCAGAAATTCTCAGCAGGAAGGGATGAGTATCATCAATCCGGATATGGTTTCAACAGTGAACTTTTCTGCAGGAGGATTTGAAGCTAAATATGGTGATAAAATGTCTTCTGCTTTAAATATCTATTACCGTGAACCTGAAAAATTTGAGGTTTCCGGTGAAGCCAGTTTAATTGGAGGTAGGTTAACAACCGGTTTGGCTTCTAAGAATAAGAAGTTTACGGCATTATTTTCAGGAAGATACAGAAATACCAATCTCGTTCTTAATACCTTAAAAGAAGATACAGATTTTAATCCTACGTATTGGGATTTTCAGTCTTATCTGAATTATCATGTTAACGATAAGTTTTCCATGTCATTTATCGGATATTATTCTAAGAATGATTATGAGATGATTCCTAAGGCGAAAAGTGTGACTTTTGGAAGCCTTCAGCAGCCTATCACTGTAAATATAGGATATGGAGGTAAAGAAAATGACCAGTATAAAAATATGATGGGTACATTTTCTATGAACTATAAGCCGGCAGATAGGTGGAAACTTACATTGGATGCGTTTGCTTATCAGAACAGAGAAAGAGAATATTACACCATCCGCTCAGAATATGATTTGCAGACATTTGATCCGATCACAAAAGAACCTGTTTCCAGTTATGATGTGGGAGGTCAGACAGAGCATGCCAGAAATGATCTATTTGTAAGAACTTACGGAACACAGTTCAGAGCGAAGTTTTCTCCTAATGTCAATACAGACATTGAGGTTGGATTTAAATACGAAAAAGAAAACCTTAAAGATCTTACCAATGAATGGAAGTTGGTAGATTCTGCAGGATACAGCTTACCAAGGCCGGAAGTGATTGATCCAAGAGCAGGAACTACAACAGGAGATCTGAGAATGTTCTATTATATTGCCGGGAAAAATAATATTGAACCCACAAGATTATCTGCTTATGCTCAGTATTCCCAAAAATTCTATTGGGGAGCAAGCAAAGTATTCTTGAATGCTGGTGTAAGAGTATCTAACTGGAGTTTCAACAAAGAGACTATATTCTCTCCAAGAGTTCAGTTCGCGATAAAACCAGATTGGGATACCGATATGTTATTTAAACTTTCCGGAGGTATCTATTACCAATCTCCATTTTATAAAGAGATTAAAGATCTTGACGGAAATTTCAACTCGAATATCAAGTCACAAAGATCTATTCAGGCAATCCTTTCCAATGATTATGAATTCTATATGTATGACAGACCGTTTAAATTGACAACGGAGCTTTATTACAAGAAAATGGATAATTTGATTCCGTATTATATGGATAATGTGAGAATCCGTTACTCCGGACAAAATAATGCGAAAGGGTATGCTTATGGAATTGATACCAGATTATTCGGGGAATTTGTTCCGGGAGTAGATTCTTGGCTATCTGCAAGTTATGCCAGAGTATATGAAAATATTGATGGTAGAGGAGATATCCCAAGACCTACAGATCAAAGATTCAGAGTAGCGATGTTCTATCAGGATTATATGCCGCAGTTCCCATCCATGAGGGTAAACCTTACCTTGGTCTATGCAATGGGATTACCAACTGGATCTCCGGTCATGTTTAATGATAACGGGCAGCCGGATTTCAACTCAGCATACAGTTATCAGAAAACGTTACCAGCTTACAAAAGAGTGGATATTGGATTGACAAAAGTATTTATTGATCCAAAGGATAAAAATAAAAAATCAGGTTTCTGGGGTAATTTCCAGGAATTATCTTTAGGAGTGCAGGTTTTCAACGCATTTAATATCAATAATACCGTTGCTAATCAATGGATCACAGATTATAATACCAATTATATGTATCCGGTTCCAGTGCGCCTTACAGGACGTTTCTTCAACGTGAAGCTGGAATTCAAACTATAAAAATCTGTTCAATCTGCATGATCTGCGAGAGAATATAAAGCAAAAATCCTCTGAATTATTTTTCAGAGGATTTTTTATTTGCCTGAATTTTATAACAAGATTACAAAATTTTATAACAATGGTTTAACATATATTTCTAACTTTGTCTCAATAATGAAAAAGATTCTAGCCATACTATTCTCTATTTTCTACTTCGGATTCTCTTCCGGAGCAGCATTTAGTGTTCATTATTGTATGAAGGAATTTGTTTCTGTGAGCCAGAAAGTTGATGATATTTGTGGTAAATGTGGAGTCAAGGATAAAAAGGGATGCTGCAAGACAGAAATCAAAGTTGTAAAAGTTGATTATTCTCAGAAGTCTGATTTGCTAAACGTTGATTTTTTGGGACAGGTTTCAGAAATTCCTGTAACCCATCATTTTGTTTTTGTAGACAAGTCTTTCTCTGCCACTAAATTTACACAAATCCAGATCAACGGACCACCGGAATATACACCGGTACCTATCTATATCAATCATTGTAATTTTAGAATTTAGAATCCGTCCGTCGTTTTCGATGTTATATAACATGGATTCAGACGACATGTCTTGACGCATTTCCTGTGCGTTACCCTTATTCTTTATTTAAAAAATTAATTCTAAAATTTAAAACAATGAAAAAGTATATCATTACAGCAGCTTTATCTTTATTCTCAATTATTTCATTATCAGCGCAATCTAAAAAAGATGCTCAGGTTTCAAAACTTTATCAGAATTATATTGCAATCAAATCTGCTTTGGCTTCAGATGATGCAGATAAAACTTCAAAAGCTGCTACAGAATTTATTAAAACGGCTTCTGCCATTGACTATAAGTTAGTTTCTGAAGGAAATCTTAATATTCTTAGAAAAGATGCTTCTGTCATTTCAGAAGCAAGAAATGTTGCTGCTCAAAGAGAGACCTTCTTTAACCTTTCAGATAATATGATTGCTCTTACCAAAGAGTTTAAGCTATCCGAAAAACCGGTTTATGTACAATATTGCCCAATGGCTGATGGTAGTTGGTTAAGTGATGAAAAACAGATCATGAATCCATACTACGGAAAATCTATGCTTTCATGCGGAAGTGTAAAGTCAGAAATTAAATAAATATTGTATTAATATTTAAAACAATAAGTTGTGGGGTTTAGGTAATTCTTAACTTTAAGTCCTGCAACTTCTAAAAAGTTCGGAATATTATGAAAAAACTAATAATGTTTCTGGTGCTTTTGTTCTCTGTTTTTACGTTCGCACAAACCACAAAGACATCCTATACCTGTCCTATGCATCCCGAAGTAGTCTCTTCAAAACCTGGAGACTGCCCGAAGTGTAAAATGACGTTGGTAAAGAAAACGATGGTAATACAGCCCAAAGTTGTGACAAAGCCAGTAGTGAAATCTGTGCCTAAAGTAGAAACGAAAGCAAAACCAGAAGAAGTAAAAGTTAATCAATCCCAAGTTTCATCTTCATTAAAGTCTATATCTCAAACCATTTATGCTTGTCCAATGCATCCTGAAGTGATTTCGGATAAGCCGGGAAAGTGTCCTAAATGCGGTATGGAACTGGAAAGGAAAGAAGACCATCAACATGATGTGGTTGAAGATCCTAAAGTAGAAAAATCAGTTCTAAAAAGAAATTCCGAAAACGGAAAACTTACTTTTGGTGGAAAGAAAGTTCGTTATGATCTGTATGTAAAAGATACCATTGTCAATTTTACAGGGAAAAACAGACGGGCCATTGCGATTAACGGTAAACTTCAGGCTCCTACATTGTATTTTACAGAAGGGGATACTGCAGAAATTTACCTGCATAATATGCTTAAAGAAAATACAGGACTTCACTGGCATGGAGTCATTCTTCCTAATGAACAGGATGGGGTTCCATATCTTACCACAAAACCTGTAAAACCTGGAGAGACGCATTTATATAAATTTAAAATCTCCCAAAACGGTACCTATTGGTATCATTCACATGAAGCTTTACAGGAACAGATAGGAATGAACGGAATTCTTGTCTTTAAAAAGAGAGAAGGAGAGCCGAAAACAGAGTATAATGCTGAAATTCCTGTTCTGTTAGGAGATTGGAGTGATGATGATCCCATGCAGATTGCTCGTCGACTTCATATGGCCAATACGGATTGGTATGCGGTGAAGAAAAATGCAGTTCAGAGTTATTGGGAAGCCATCAAATCCGGAAACTTCGGGACAAAAGCCCTGAATGAATGGAAAAGAATGGAAGCCATGGATGTAAGTGATGTCTATTATGATAAATTCCTAATCAATGGAGCTCCAAGTTCTGATTATTCTAACCTGAAAGCAGGAGATAAAGTAAGACTAAGAGTAGCCAATGGCGGTTCATCCACTTATTTCTGGCTGAATTATGGCGGCGGAAAAATAAAAGTAGTAGGAAATGACGGAAATGATGTGGTTCCGGTAGAGATTGACCGATTGATTGTAGGGGTCTCAGAAACCTATGATATTGAAGTAACCATTCCTGAAAATAAAAACTTTGAGTTTCGTGCGACTTCAGAAGATAGGATAGGACATGCTTCACTATGGCTGGGTTCCGGAGAAAAAGTAGATGCACCTAATTTGCCAAGATTAATGCTCTTTGAAGGGATGAAAATGATGAACGGGATGATGGAAATGAGCGGAAATATGAAGCCAATGACCATGACGATGGGAAATCAAATGATGGATATGAATGAAGTGATGTATCCGGAAATTCCTGAAAGTCAAAGAAAAACAACGGCGAAACATATTAATGAAATGATGGGAGTGAAAACAAAGGAAGAAGACAAGAAAGAAGATCATTCTCAACATGAAGGGATGGATATGAAAGAGGAAAAGACCATTAAAAGGTTATCTTATAATATTTTAAAATCTCCTGAAAAAACAATTCTTCCTACCGACAGCATTCGTGAAATGAAATTTACCCTGGAAGGAAATATGAACCATTATTTGTGGACGCTGGATAATAAAACAGTTACGGAAACAGATAAAATTCTGATAAAAAAAGGGGAGATTGTAAGAATCAAGTTATATAATAATTCCATGATGCGCCACCCGATGCACCTTCACGGGCACGACTTCAGATTGATTAACTCAAAAGGAGAGTATTCTCCGTTGAAAAATGTAGTAGATATTATGCCGATGGAAACTGTTACTCTGGAATTTGCAGCCAATCAGGATGGAGACTGGTTTTTCCATTGTCATATTCTATACCATATGATGGCTGGGATGGGGAGAATCTTCAGTTATGAAAATTCAAAACCGAATCCACAGCTTCCGAATAGAAAGCTCGCCTGGAAAAACTTTTTAAAAGATAATAAAATGGTAAGCTCTATGGCAATGCTGGATGTGGCAAGCAACAAAATTCATGCGGAAACCATGACGATGTTCGGGCCAAGATGGGCGAACCTGAATGAGTTTCACTCCAACTGGAACTTCGATCATTTTGATGGAAGTGTGAAAGTGGGAAGATTCTTAGGGAAATTCCAATGGGCACTTCCTTATGCAGGATTCAGAGCTCAGAAGAACCATGAGATCATGGAACGACAGATGGCAGAAGATATGGGGATGGATTTTCATGGGAAGAAAACCTGGTTTGGCCAACAGAAAGCTTCAAAAAACAGATATTCATTTATGGTCGGGATGCAATATGTTTTACCGATGTTGATTACTGCAGATGCAAGTGTAGACCAGAACGGAAAAGTATTGTTGGAACTCAGCAGAGAGGATATTCCGCTTTCCAGAAGATTGAGAGGAAATTTCAGTGTCAATTCTGATGGAGAGTTTTCAACAGGAATAAGATATATTGTTCAGAAATATCTATCTATTTCCGGAAACTATGATAATGAAATGGGCTGGGGTGCCGGTGTTACCTTAACCTACTAATTTTTAATCACATTATTTTATAAAATCAGTTAGAAACAATGAAAAATATAATAACCGTATTGTTAGTGGGTGCTACATTATATTCATGTACTAAACCCGAAAATAAAGTATCTGAAAATAAGGCAGCAGAGCCGGAAATCAAAAGCATCGAGAAAACCGATTCTGTTGTAGCTTTAAATCAAAACCAGGAAGTAAAAGAAAACTCGACAGAAAATAAAAAGGAAACCGTTGAACTTTCAGCTTTTCCTATACAGCAAGTGATCAAAGGATATCTTCCTTTAAAAAATGCTTTAGCTCAGGATAATTCTCAAAAAGCTTCTGATGCTGCTAAAAGCCTGTTTTCTATACTAAAGAAAATAGATATCAGTAAGATCAATGTAAAAAACAACTCAGAATTGCGAGATATTCTGGAAAGTGCTTCAGAAAATGCAGAACATATTGGGGAGAACTCTGATGATATAGGACATCAAAGAGAGCATTTGCTCTCCCTGAGTAATGATATTACAGATTTGATTGAAGAAGTAGGAACCGGGGGGATAAAATTATATCAGGATTTTTGCCCTATGTACAATAATGGAAAAGGAGGAACCTGGATTAGTGAGACAAAAGAAATTGTCAATCCTTATGAAGGGACAAAAATGCTTAACTGTGGATCTGTAAAAAAGGTTTTATAGACGGATGAGCCTCTTCTTTAAAAGAATATTTTTGGGGTCTATCTTTATCTTTTTAATAATTCAGGTGATTCAGCCTGTTCGTAATATTGATTATGGACAGGTGCCTTCATCTGACATTTCAAAAGTGTATAAGATTCCTAGAAAAGTACAATCTATTTTGAGAACTTCATGCTACGATTGCCATAGTAATGGAACGAATTATCCCACTTATGCATACATTCAGCCATTCAGCTATTTTGTTGAAAATCATATCAAAGAAGGAAAGAAGGAGCTGAACTTTAGCGAATGGGGACTTTACAGCCAAAGGAAACAATCTAATAAACTAGAAGCTGTTGAGAATCAGATAAAGCTAGGAAAAATGCCACTTTCTTCATACCTCTATCTCCATCATGATGCAAAACTTTCTGATGAAAAGATCAAAGAAGTTGTTGACTGGATAGAGTCAATCCATAAAGAAGACAGGTAGAAGGATAAAGGCAGAACATCTATGAGTAGAAAACAAAAAGCCATCTCAATGAAGAGATGGCTTTGTTTATTAAACCTTACTGTTTATTTTTTAGGTTTTGTTTCCTGATTTTTTGCTGCCGGAGTGTAGGTCACTTTTGTAATATCAACCGTCATTTCTTTCAGACGTTTTGCTACATTTTCAGGCATATCTTTCTGGTATCTTCCGCCAATAACTTCGGAAAGGAACTTTTCTGTTTCAGCATACATCGCCATGCTGTTAACCGGTTTTCTGAATCCGTGTCCTTCATCATCAGCTAAAATATAATTTACTTTTTTCCCTTTATCGCGAAGGGCAATGACGATCTGGTCTGCTTCAGCCTGTTTTACCCTAGGGTCATTAGCTCCCTGAACAATCAGCAATGGCTTGTTGATTTTATCTACGCTGAATAAAGGACTTGCTGCATGCATTATTTTTTTTCCTTCCTCAGTATTAGGATTACCTACCATACCATATAAAGATGCGCGGGCAGCTTCCCAATATGCGGGAACAGAATCTAATAAAGTAAATAAGTTACTTGGTCCTACAATGTCCACTCCCGCAGCATAGACATCCGGAGTAAAGGCCAGACCTGCCAGTGTTGCATAACCACCGTAGCTTCCCCCCATAATAACAACTTTATTCTTATCAGCGATTCCCTTTTCAATCAGATGTTTTACTCCCCAGGTGATATCATCCTGCATCAATTTTCCCCATTGCAGATCTCCTGCATTTTGAAATTTTTTCCCATATCCGCCACTTGCTCTGAAGTTAGGCTGCAGTACAGCATATCCTCTGTTCGCCAAAAACTGTACTATTGAATTATATCCCCAATAGTCTCTCGGTCCCTTTGGTCCTCCATGAACTAGAACTACTACAGGTACGTTCTTACCTGAAGATCCAGATGGTAAAGTAAAATAAGCCGGAATTTCAAGTCCATCACTGCTTTTATAGCGAATTGGTGTCATAGAAGCCAGATATTTTTCAACTTTTTTCAGTTCTGGTCTTGGAGTATATTGGAAAATTAACTCTTTTGTTTTGGTGTCGAAGAAATAAGACTCAGAAACATATTGATCACCCCAAACAGAGATTAAAAACTTAGAATAATCTTTTGTTGAGCTTGAGAAATCAACCTCTCTTCCAGGAAATTTGCTTTTTAAAAATTTATAATTGGCTTCCCATGTTTTATCCTTCCAGTAATAATCAGTTTTATCTCCGGTATAAGAAGTGGAAATCATTTTTCTGGTATTTCTGTCCATAAACAGTCCGCCGAAATCTACTTTTTCTTTAGGATCACTTTCTATTTTCGTTGTTTGTTTGGTTTTTGGATCCATCATAAATAATGTTGATTTATCCAGAGCCCCATTGTTGGTTACCAGGTAAAACTTAGAATTGTCTTCGTTCCAGTTTGGAATATAAGCTTCTTCGGTTACCAATGTTTCATAGATAGGAGTCAGTTTATCACCCTCTTTGTAAAGGAATTGGGTAGTCCCTTTATCATCCGTCCTGTTTAAAATTCTGAGCTTTTCATCCCAATCAAAATTGTATCCTGTAATACGGTCTTTATTTTCAAAGACCTTTTTCAGCTCGCCGGTAGAAATTTTTAATGAGTATAGATCATGCCATGCTTTATCACGATTATTCAATCCGACCATCAATAGATCAGGATCTTTTCTGCTTACCATATAGATCTGAGCTCTTACTTCATTGATTGGGGTCAGATTCCTTGACTCAGGAACTCCGTTTGTAGCCTTTGCCATTGGATCTACCGCAAAAATATTCATGTTCTCATCTCCGTTTTTATCCTTTACATACAATATATATTTTCCGTCTTCTGACCAGAAATATCCATTTAATGGACGCTTGCTGTCTGTTAATGGGCGTGCTTTTTCAAAAGATTCGTCAATTTTTTTTACCCATATATTCATGATGCCTCCATATTCTTTCGTAAATGAAATCCATTTTCCATCCGGGCTTAATTGTCCGCCGGAAATTTCAGGATTCCCAAAGAATAATCCTCTGTCCAGCAATGGGACATCTTGTGCCTGTGCGGTAGTCATTCCCATGACAAGGAGCAATACATAAAAGATTTTTTTCATATTTTTTTGATTTTTGATATTGGTTAATTTAGTCATTTATTTCCATAGAAAATGATGGTTTTTTATTCTTTTTATTTGAAATTGTGAAGATTAGGTTTATATATCCAATTCAATAATTTTCTTTGCCATCTTTTGGCTGATGCTTTCAGGAATTAAACGCATCATGAAATTCCGCAATGAATTTCCATGCTCCCATTGAGAAATTTTTCCGATACTACGGCTTGTATTCACAATATAATCTACTTTTTTTCTTCTGATTTTCTGAAACTCTTCAAAAATAGCATTGAAGTCTTTGTTTTTTTCCAATAATCTGCCAAGAACATAAGCGTCTTCAATGGCCTGACATGCCCCTTGCCCCATATTGGGTGTAGTGGCATGAGCTGCATCTCCAATCAGACATAAATTTTCAGTATACCATTTTGGGATAGGAGTGAGGTCCGAAATACTGTTACAGATAATATTTTCTTTTGCTGTAGCTTCTATGAGGTTCAACACCAAATCATCAAAGTCTCTAAAAATGTATGCAATTTCTGAATATCTGCTAAAGCTTTTTTCATTGATACACGCATACCAATACACTTTTTTCTCGGAGATCTTTACAAAGCCGAAACGCTTTCCTTTTCCCCACATTTCAAAAGCTTCGTGATGGTATTGCTCAGGTAATTCAAAATCTACCAATCCCCGCCAGCATTTCTGTCCGGAACTTCTTATAGAACCGGCTTTTAAGATCTGATCCCGGATAGAAGATTTTATACCATCAGCCCCAAAAACAATAGTGCTTTCTATCTGATTTCCATTCTCAAAATCCAAGATGTAATTTTCCTTTTTTTCAATTTTTTGTAGGGAATAATTCAGTTGAATAGATCTTTCATTCAGGTTTTCGGCAAGAATTCGCTGTAACTCTGCCCGATGGATAGCAACATTACAAGAGTTATATTGTTTCTCAAGCTCAAGAATTTCCGTTTTTGAAAAAGGCTTCATAGATTCGTTTGATAATGTGATTCTGTGAATTTTGTTTCCTGCTTTTTCAATTTTTTCTTTTAAACCCAGTTTGTCAAAGATCTGCATGGCATTTACAGCCATCATGATCCCAGCGCCTACAGGTTTTATTTCCGGTGCAGATTCGTAGATGGTAAAATCGTATCCATTTTGTTTTAGAACATTTCCTAAGGTGAGTCCGCCAATTCCGGCTCCGATGATTGAAATGGTATTCATGAGATTGATTTGATTTTTGTTCCGGATTCACTAATAAAATAATTGATGTATTCGTTGTTGAAAATACCTGAATTATAATAAGATAGCTTAGAGTTATGTCAGTTGTATAAGATAGTATTCTGAAAAGTCTATAATGTTAGCATAAAGCTTTCAGATACTTTCTGGAAACCATACTTACCGAAAAAATGATGGGCACCATGATTATCAACACCACTTTCCAGCATAATAAAACTTATATTCCAGTTTTTGGACTCCTGAATCACCTCCTCCAAAAGCCTGCTTCCGAGAGATTGCCCTCTTACTGATTGATCCAAAAGCATATCTTCCAGAATAGCATATTTTTTAAACGGACTGTTGATTACATTGAAAACCAACATTCCCACAATTTTCCCTTCTTCATTTTCAGCGATTAAAATATTCAGTTTTGAAGTCCCATCATAATCATAATCGTTCATAAGCTGTTCCGTGAAGACGGTTCTAAGATCTGGGTTCCAGTGTTCGGAATCCAAAGCCCTGCCATACATGATTTCACTGTGAGAGATGTAGGAATCGGTTTTATGAGTGATAAAAAAATCTACGAGTTCTTCAACACGTGTTTTATCAGTAAGCCATTTCGTAGTATATTTCATAAAAGGTATTATTTTATATTTTTTAATTCTTCCAACAGTTTGTTCTGTTTATTGATAAAAGCGTCCAAACTGTCTGTTTTTAAAGGATGGGCGTTTTGATACTTTTCAATTTCAGAAAGCGTTTTTCTGATTTTAAAGGCAGTATATAAGTTGTTCAGATTGATATTGTTTTTATTAATTTGTGCAATCAGTGAAATAATATTCTTGGTTTTTACACTATATTGATCTGCACTGGTTTGAATTTCTTTTTCAATTTGCTGTTTGATCAAAGAATCTGTAATAGATTTTGCTGAATATCCGGCTTCTTTGTAAAACGCTTCAGATTTGCCAAGTATTTCATTATATGTTTTTAAGAGCTCGGCACTTTCTTTTTGCGCTTTCAGTATTTTATCATCAAGTGCTTTAAGGTTTTTATCATTTTTAATAAGCTCAGAATAAGTTTTATCAATAAGATTATCATTACGATAGCTTTCAAAAGATCCTGATACAGAAGATTCTGCATTATCAATAGCATTTTCTATAATGGGAGGATTTTGATGCTGACTTTCTCTACAGGAAAGTACAAATAAAGCCAATGTTATTGCGAAAAGTATTTTTTTCATTGTGATTTTAGTTAAGTTTATATTGTATTGGTGGAAATTGATGTCTTATCTATTAGTTGATAGGGTTTTAATAATTGTTACAAATGCTATATCTACAAAAATAAAAAAAACGGAGCCTGAAAACAGACTCCGCTTATAAAATTGTTTGCGCTAAAATTATTTACCTAAATAAGATTTAAGGATCTTACTTCTGGTATTGTGTTTTAGTCTCTTAATTGCTTTTTCTTTGATCTGACGAACTCTCTCTCTTGTAAGATCGAAAGTTTCACCAATTTCTTCTAAAGTCATTGGGTGTTTTCCGTTCAATCCAAAGTATAATCTTACCAAATCAGCCTCTCTTGGAGTTAAAGTATTCAATGCTCTTTCGATTTCAATCTGAAGAGATTCAAGCATTAAATCTTTATCAGGACTTGGAGATTCTCCTGAACGTAATACATCATAAAGATTAGAATCTTCACCTTCTACTAAAGGTGCATCCATAGACAGGTGTCTACCGGAGTTTTTCATAGATTCTTTGATATCTTCCTCACTCATGTCAAGAACTTCAGCCAATTCTTCCGGAGAAGGGGGTCTTTCATTTTCCTGCTCAAGGTGAGCGTATGCTTTATTAATTTTATTGATGGAACCAATTTTGTTCAACGGAAGTCTTACAATTCTTGATTGTTCAGCTAACGCCTGTAAAATTGATTGACGGATCCACCATACTGCATAAGAGATAAATTTGAAACCTCTAGTTTCATCGTACCTTTTTGCCGCCTTCATTAATCCTAAGTTACCCTCATTAATCAAATCGGGTAAGGAAAGACCTTGGTTTTGGTATTGCTTAGATACAGAAACTACGAAACGAAGGTTGGCTTTGATTAATTTCTCCAATGCGGCTCTGTCGCCAGCACGTATTCTTTGTGCCAATTCTACTTCCTCGTCCGCAGTAATCAGTTCCACTTTACCAATTTCCTGCAAATACTTGTCTAATGAAGCAGTTTCCCTGTTGGTAACCTGCTTAGTGATTTTTAATTGTCTCATTTATTTTATCCTCAAAAAAGAGTTACTATATAATGTACGTATGGAAATATAAAAAGGTTACACAAGTTTTACTTTTTTATTAAATATTTTAATTGAATGTGAATAGAAGGCTCCAGGACAGGATTTAAAAGTCGGAAATAATATTTTCTAAGCAAGAGAAATACAGAAAAGTAAATTTCTTATATCTTTTATTGGGAATGGCTGCTATTATTCCTATCCTTTGGAAGGTATCAAAAATTCAAAGGCTTTTTGACGGGATGGTTTAAAACAATAATTTTCATAGAACATACAACATCAAACTTTAAATCTAGAACTTTAAGCCAAAAAAACGGAACCGAAGTCCCGTTTTTATCTGTATCTATAAGAATTTTATTTTCAATTAGAATAACTCATTCAATACTTTAGCCAATCTCAATCCTCCGTATAACAATTGTCTTTCAAGAGTATCATTGAATTTGTATTGGTAATCATAAGATAATTTTGATCCGTCAGGAGTCTGTGCGTAGATCTTGTTGGCAATTTTGTGAGAATCATACAACCAGTCTTCCAGCGTTCCAGATTGAATCTGTGCAACTTCTTCTTTAGATTTAATATCCAAAAGTTTAGAATATTCTGTGTAGCTGTATTTTTGAGAATCTACTAATTTACCATCCCAAACAGAGTGTAAATTGGTTTTATCTCCAAAATAAGTAACATTGATTTTATTTCCTCCCAGATCCTCTGCTCTTCCTACGTGTAGCGGCTGAGCCAGGTCTCCCATAATATGAATAAGGAAAATCAAAGCAATCTTTCTGTCTTTTGCCGACGTTTTTTCATCTTTAATCTGGCTGGATAAGGTATTTACCTGAGTGTAAAGACTTGGTCCTGCCTGCATTTTTAGATTTTGGTCAAAAGCCTTAAGATCAGTTTGAGGATCAATGTTTACATAATGCCATGATGAAGCCTGCTTCCAAACTCCCGTAGTATCAGATTTGATGAAATCCGGCCAGTTAGCCCAGTACGCAAGACGTTCCTTGCCCATTATTTTTTTGATTTCTCTCTTAGCCTTTCTGGAAAGGTGATTTTCCGCAATGTCTGCAATTACTCTGTGCCCCGTCAATCCCCACGCATAAGAATAAAGTGAAGAGGAAATGAATGCTAAAATCAGAATTTTAGAATAAATACTTTTCATTTTAAATAACAATTTTCAATCTGCAAAGATACATCCACCTTTCCGAATGAGCATACATTATCCTGAATTTATTCAAAGAATGATGTTAATAAAACTTAATCTGAATAAAATCGGGAATTGTGTTAGGTTTGGAGACAAATCTTTGGTGTGAATATGAGGCTAGGGACAGGATTCGGGGTGCGAAGTATAATAATTAAGGATACGAATTGGAATTGGAATTTCATAGGAAAGCCTCAAGCTTAGCCCTCGAACCTTGAATTCAGAAATTATAACTCATTGATTATGAGATTTGAACTTTGAACTTTAAACCCAAGACAAATTTGCATATTACCGTATTTTTACGGAATTTACTGAAAATTATTCCTTTTAATGTCAATAAATTAGTATTTTTAGAATAAAATTATTGCCAAAATATTTTTTCAAACTTATGAGATATATTATCTTTACAAGTCATAATCACAGGAAACACTATGCATGAGAATAATATTGTAGATATGAACTATAATAAGCTGCAGACAGACTTTAAAGCAGAGGCTGTAGCTGTTAATCTTTTAAAATACCATCGGACGGTAAGCAATATATTTATTGAAAGAGTCGGTGTGAACGATCGTGCTTATCTTAAAGATATTAAAAGCATTTCGAGCAGTTATCTAGGTTTTGATGAGGAAGTTTTTACGATAGAAAGTTACAGGGAAGGAATTTATGATTACCTTCCTGAAGGATTGTTTCACCCACCTTCTCTCGGAGCTTCCAGAAAAAACGTAGATACAGTAGTAAGAGAGATCAGAAAGCAGAAAAGAGTAGAGGATGACGCGCGTAAATTTTTCCGTCCTTTTGAGCTGGAAGTTTTCTTTACAGAGATCAGTGCTCTTCTTAAAGAGTCTGAATTTGATATTACAAGCAATACGGATGCTTTACTGGAAACGGTAAGTGAACTTTGGCCGCTTATCGATATGCTGGATAAGCAAAGTGCCTATATATTTATGCATATTCTGCCGTTTTTCCACCAGATCCGTGGAGATAAAAGGTGGTTTGAAAGATGTATGACTGCTTTTCTTCAGGTTCCGGTTAAGGTAACCTTTTCTCCCAATGTTATTGATGAAATAGAAAAAAATGACGATTCAATGTTGCTGGGGAATTCAAGATTGGGGGTGACCTATATTCCAAGTGGAAGGCATATGGACGGACAACGAAACTGGGTGGTGAATATGGGCCCGATCCCTTATGAAGAAATGAAAAAATATATTCCGGGAAGTCCGTTCAGAAAGGTTCTAGAGACATTGTATGACTATTTTCTTCCTGTAACCGTGGATATAGAAGAGAATTTTGTTACAGAAAAGCTGGAATACTCGTTCAGTCTTGAGGATGATGAAAGAAATGCCAGCCGCCTTGGATACTCTACATTCCTCTAAATTATTTTATTATATTTACAACTACCAACAAAGTATAAATTCGAAAAGAAACAAATGGAAATTTCTTCAGTAAAAGGTATTTTTTTAAGGTATATTTTAATGCCTTTAATCGCAATCATCATGATGTTTATTCTGGGAATTATCAGGAGAAACAAACCTGCGATCAAAATTAAAGTAATTATTATATATGTTCTTCTGTGCAGTTTATGTCTGGCTTTACCAGGTTTTTTTGGATTTGCCGGGAATCTTTTTAATCCATACTGGTATCTCATTGCACAGGTTATTTACCTTATTTTTGGGATTATTCACGTTAACTTATTACACAAATATTTCAAAAAACATATTGATTCTCTGGCAATGAATATTTTGTTTGAATCTATACTTTCATTGACGTGTATTGTATTGGGTGGTTATTTGTTTACCCTATTATTCAACTGGATGAGTAAAGATACGGGGTATGCTGTGATGGCGGCTACAAGTATGCTGATCTTTGTAGTTCCTATGGTATTTTATTATTGCTATATTCAGTTTATCAGTATTCCTTTTGATATTTATAAAACCTGGAGATATTCTCCGGAACAAAAGCTTCCTGATTTTGAAGGGGCAGATTTTGACCGCCTGATGGTTTTGAATGTTGAATTAAGTAAAAACCTTGAAGATTCAAACCGATTCAGAATTAAAGCTAAGACTCTTCCCACTGGAATCACTTTTGGAGACTGGTTTTACAGAGTGGTAGATGATTACAACCATAAAAATCCAGGATCTATTATCCACCTTTCAGATGAAGTAAGAGAACCTTATTATTGGATTTTCTACACTAAAAAATCGTTTTTTAGCTTTAGAAAATATATAGATTTCGACCAGGACATTACTACAAACAGCATTTCTGAAAATGAAGTGGTTATTTGTAAGAGAGTCATTCAACATGAAGAGGAGGGAGTCGCAAGAAAATCATAAACACAAAAAATTAAAAAGTATTAAACATGATACAGCCTATTAAACATTTTGCAATCAACTGGGTGGATGGGATGAAAGTTTCCCAAAGACACCTAAATGATCAGGATAATTTCTTAATTGATACCATCAGAGATTCCAATTCAATTGGGATTACTACATATAACTATGGGCTTTTGCCTATTTCTACTGAGTATACAGACCGTACTATTTTTGATGTTCATAATACTGCTACTAATGATGTACAGTTGGTAATCAAAAGATGCAGCGCTGTTACGATGGCAGGTTACCGTATTGAATTAAGCGACAGAAGAATCAGTGTAAAATCATTGGCAAAATCAATGAGTGAAGAGCAGGCTGATGGAGAATACTATATTTTGATTTCTGTAAATCCGTTTGATAAAGTTCCTTTTGGTGATATTGATCCTGAAGAAATTCCGCCACGTCATCCGAATGCACAGCCGAATCACCATATTGAGCTTCTTCCTGTAACGTCTTTGAACAGCAGCTATTCAGGAGGAAATTATCTGATTATCGGAAAAGTAGACTTAAAGGCAAACATTGCCCAGGTAGATTCTAATTTTATTCCACCTTGTACTTCGGTTCAGAGCCATCCGGCTTTGGTAGAATATTACAGTAGTTTTGCAAAATCTATTGGAAATCTGCAGCAATATGCTTTCAAAATCATTCAGAAAGCTTCTCACAAGAACCAGAATACAGCCTTAGCTCAGAATGTTAAGTTTGTTTGTAATACAATGGTAACTACTTTTGGCGATATGTATTTCCAATTCAGAAATATTACACCTTATCAGCCACCGGTATTTTTAATTGAATCTTTTGCAAGATTAGCCCTTCATTTATATAATTCTACACAACTTCTGGTTCCTGCCGAATTGGAAGAAATGCTGAACTATAGTTTAGAGTGGAGTGAAATTGCGCCTCATACTTTACTGAACCAACTTTCTATTGTAGCAGAAACAAATTACGATCACCATAATTGTGGAGAGCCATTATTGTATATCCAACAGATGCTAAGAAGTTTAGAAATTATTTTCTCTAAATTGAGCGAACTGGATTACATTGGTCAGAGAAAAGAAAATATTATTGTCAACGAACAGGAGGTTTCTACCAACACCAACCCAAAAAGAGGTTGGAGTGTACTAGACTAATACTAGTTATAAAATATAAAATCCCGAATGAAAATTCGGGATTTTTTTATTGATTATAAGAAAACGGTTTATTTCTTTTCCAAAAGGTCCAAAGTGTGTTCTACATGTCCACCGCCTTTCCATTCGTCATGTCCGGGAAGAATAAGTGTAGCTTTTGAATATTTAGTTTGCAGTTTCTTCATGGTCTTTGGCCATTCTTCTACATTGGCTTCTTTAATATACCCTAAATCAGTAGCTGAGTTACTTTTTACAAGGCATCCGCCATCCAGTACATTGTATTTTGGAAACCATATTACTACATTATCAGCAGTATGTCCTTCACCAAGAAAATCTACCACAAATTCTTCCCCACCAATACGATAAGGTTTTCCAATCTTGGTGATTTCACTAGAGGTTGCTTTTCCATCTTTCTTCAGAAACTCATTGGTTTTAGTAGTGGCATAGGTTTTAATTCCTTTCTTATTAAAAAAGCTCAAATCTCCGGCGCGGTCATCATGGGAATGCGTAGCAAACACAGCAATAACAGGCAGGTTATGACGTTTTTTGATGGTATCCATCAGGCTTTGATATTGTACTTTTTCCCATGGAACATCAAATAAAATAACCCCTTTTTTAGTAACAAGATATACTGAATTCGCAGAATATTCTTTACCGCCGAATACTCCAAATGTTTTATAAATATATAAGTTCTTTTTAATGGGTGGTTCGATTACAAAATCTTTTACCTGGGCACCTGCAAAAGGGCTCAACAACATCGAAACAATAAAAAACTGAATGCTTTTTTTCATAAATTTTTAAGGTAATAATTAAAATTTTGGTACTTATGAGAAAGATGAATCTCAACGGAATATTTTGCAAACGTAGTAAAATTAATCTTCGAAGTTTTTTAAGGGAAGAAGTTTAACCTTTTTTTAACAGTTGTGGAAGAGGGATTATTACTTGAGGGGGATTGTTGGAAAACGCAAGGGCGCAAGTTTTCTTTAATATCATATTTTCTAAGGCGCAAAGATTTTATCTCCGATAAAATTATATACCATTGAAAAATATTACGAATACACGAATAATTTCATTTACACTATCATCTATGGGTCTATGCTATGTGGGAACTTCAATAAAAAATTCGTGTATTCGTGGCAAAAAAAAGCTGCTTCATTGTTGAAGCGGCCCTTATGGCGATTATTTCTTTACCAATATTTTTTCTGTGGCTTTTTTACTGAGAATTTCTTTTTGACCATCAATTTCCAGGGTCATCGATTTATCAAAACTTTCAATTTTAATAACTTTTACCTTGGTATTAAGAAGAAGTTTTCGGTCATTTAAATAGGTTAGAAAAGCATCATCTGAAAGGGTAACAGAAGCAAAAATAACAGTTTCTCCTTCTTCACAGCTGCTTAGTTTCTGAAGATCCTGAGCAATAATGTTCCCATCTTTATCAGGAATGGGTTCTCCGTGGGGATCAAATTTAGGATAATCCAGAATTTCGTCCATTTTATCAAAGAAGATCTGGGAATGGACATGTTCCAGCTGTTCTGCAATTTCATGAACGTTTTCCCAGCCGAAATTCATTTTTTTTACCAAAAACATTTCAGTAAGTCTGTGTTTGCGAACGACTAACGCTGCTTCACGTTTTCCGCTGGCAGTAACGATCAGTGGTTTATAGGTCTCGTAAATGACCCATTTTTTTTCTGCAAACTTTTTCATCATATTGTTAACGCTCGGCATTTTTACATTTAAAAATTTGCTGAGTTCGTTAATCGTCACCTTTCCTTCATTGTCAACTAAATGAAACAAAGCTTTCAGGTAATTTTCTTCTGTTAGGGTTGTTTTCAAAATGTTAGATGATTTTCACTACAAATCTAACAAAATAATATTAAAGTTAGCCATTGCAAAGATGAATTATATGTTTACAAAACTCTAAAAGAGCTTAAAATATCTTTTTATTACTAAGAAATATATAATAAGGACAATTGATACTCAGCAGATGGAGTTTTTAATGAATTTAAAAAATTCCATGTATTTCGTTGGTGATTTATGTATATATTTAAGAAAAAAAATAACAACCATGAAACTAAAAATCACATTCCTTTCAGTTTGTGCCTCTTTTCTAATGAACGCACAGATATTGGATAAAAATGGATTAAACACTGACCGTCTCCCCGGAACTACTTTTAAATTTAATGTAGAGAGCTTTAAGAAAAGTGTAGAAGGGAGTAGAAGGAAAACGATAAAGGTTAGTAATCAGTCTATTACTTTGCCACTCATTGATGGAAGCCGGCAGGAATTTATTTTATCCGAAAATAATCTCTTAAGTACAAGGCTGAATAATATTATCACTTTTGATGGATATTCGAAAGACCGGAAATCCAAAATAAAGTTGACATTGGCAGATAATAAAATGACTGCTATGATTAAATCAGGTGATGGTTATTTCATTATAGAACCTTATAAAACTAATACAGGAGAATATAGAATTTATAATTCTTTTGAGATGTTTGGTGAAAATT
This sequence comes from Chryseobacterium sp. G0162, assembly GCF_003815715.1. Taxonomy (NCBI): domain Bacteria; kingdom Pseudomonadati; phylum Bacteroidota; class Flavobacteriia; order Flavobacteriales; family Weeksellaceae; genus Chryseobacterium; species Chryseobacterium sp. G0162. The sequence goes on from NZ_CP033922.1 coordinate 4,826,763, forward strand.
TTACCTGTAAGACTCATAAAAGCGAATTTGAAGAAAACCTCCGTGCAGTAGCTGAAAAATTAAATACTGATAAGTCTGTAACTGGTTTCCCTTATGGTAATACTATGAGAGTGTTTAGATTGGCTGTGGCTACTACAGGGGAATTTACTACAGCTTTCGGAAATCAGGATGCCGCTCTGGGGGAAGTGGTTGCTATGGTAAATTTAATCAACCAGATTTATGAATCAGAACTGTCTGTTTCTTTTCAATTGATTGAAAAGACACTCAATAAAACTTTGATTTTTACAGATGGATCTACAGATCCTTTTACTATCGATCCCAATTTTGCGTCTTCTACAAATTCCCAGGTGGGATTTACTACAATGAATACAAATGGAACATTAGTTCATGCTGATTATGATATTGGGCATACTTTCAACATCATGCCCGGAACAGTAGGAGGTGGAAGAGGGGAAGCTGCTCCCCAGCCTTGTAACGCTCCTATTAAAGCAAGAGCATGGAGCGAGTGGGTTGTTACTGCACCAAAATCTATGATGGTTAATTTGATTGTTCATGAAATGGGGCATCAATTTGGAGCTGGTCACACTTTTAATGCTATGGGAGGATATCCTTCCTATGGTGAAGCCTGTACAGATCAATGGAGTTTTAATTCTGCAGTAGAACCCGGAGCTGGGTCTACGATAATGGGCTATGGAACTAATTGTTCGGTTCCGGTGAATCAGACTAATTCCGGAAGGAACAATCTTGATTATTTCCATGCCAGAAGTTTAGATCAGATATTAAATACATTGAAATTTAACTCAACGTGTTATAATTCTGTCATAATCGATAATACCCCCCCTTTTGCAAGTGCCGGAAATACGGCTGTCAGTATTCCAAAGAATACTCCGTTTAAATTAAAAGGTATAGGAAGTGATGCAGAAGATCAGAATTTATCATATACCTGGGATCAGGTTGATATAGCTACTGTTTATGATAAAGGAGGATTTGGAAATGCAATAAACGGATTGTCTGGTCTACCTTCAGTTAATAGTACAACAGCTCCATTATTTAGGTCTGAACAGAGTACTAAAACTACTGAGAGATATTTTCCAAAAATGAGATTTGTGTTGGATAATCAGAATATACCTCCAGTAAATGCTGCTGAAGCGTTATCTCTGGTACCAAGAATCATTAAAATGAGATTTACGGTGAGGGATAATAGCGTAGTTTCAGGCGGAGTGGATTCTGATCAGGTTTTGGTAACGGTAACAGATCAGGGGCCTCTATCAGTTACCTATCCTAATTCTAATATTACTTCAAATACCGGTGCTAATATGAATGTAACCTGGAGCGTAAACCAGACTGATGTCTTAAAAAACACAGTTAATATCCTTTTATCAACTGATGGTGGAGTCACTTTTCCTTATGTACTGGCTTCTGATGTGCCTAATAATGGCAGTGCTGCTGTAGTTTTACCATCAGTTAATTATACAAATCGAGCAAGAATTAAGGTTACGGCTGTTATTAATGAATTTGCGGAGTTTTTTGATGTCTCAGATACCAATTTTACTATTGATACAGACTGTAAAGTTTACCCATCTGTTATTGTAGAAAGTAAGAAAGAGTTTACCGCTATACAGGGAAGTCCTGAAGCTAACTTAAATTTGGAGCCACAGACTCCAGCTAATCAAACTTACAATTCGAAATCACTGAGCTTTTTAGCAGGTAATATGATTTCGCTTCCTCTTTATATTTATAATCAGGCAATGACGGCTCCCTATGCTGTTTTAGCTAGTACAGCTTTGCTTCCTGTTCGTTTTAAAGTAACGGAAACAGGAAACTATGCTTTGAGTTGGACTGATCTTAATTCTAAAATTCTTGTGCCAACAATATATAAAGGGAATCAGGTTTTAGCGGCTAATTTTATTTCTTCATCAGGAGTATATTTAGGTACTGGAACTAGCTTTTCATTTTTGGGATATCTTGGTGCATATCTTGAAAAAGGTGTAGAGTATTATATGACTGTTAAAAACATATATAATGTTCCAGTTGGACAAAGTGCCGATTTAAGTATTGATGGAGTTGGGCAATTTTATAATATTATTGACAGCCCGGCAGGAATAAATTATACTTATATTGCTGTCAATACAGTAACAAATTCTATAGCGGGAACGAGTGCTACGGCTAATTTTACAACACTGCCTTTGGGAACTTATACTGTTTATGGAGTTTCTTTTACAGGAATTGAAAGTAGCCTGATGAACAAAACTATAGCAGAGCTTAATCAGGCTGGGATATGTTATCAGCTGAGTGAGAATAATATAATTCTGAAAATAACATCTACATTAGTAACCAAGGAGGCTATCAAAAAGCAAATCGGAATTGCACCCAATCCGGTAAAAGATATTCTTAATGTGGGAAGTGATGAGAAAATTACTCATTATGAGATATATGATGTATCTGGAAAGCTTATTGAAAGCAATATAATGACCAATCCGCAGATCAATTTCTCAAGGTTCAAAACGGGAGTATATATGCTTAAATTATTGAATAATAAAGTTTTAATTCACCAATCTAAAATTATTAAGGAATAGTTAAACAGATGTTGAAACAAGAGGTTGTCTGAAAAGGCAGCCTTTTTTGTTGTTATCATTTTCAATTGCTAATTTTTGCATTTTTCATAAGGTCATTTTATTTCAATTTTTTAATTTTACTCTATGAAATTTTCATTTAAAAACGATTATTCTGAGGGATGTCACCCGAACATTTTACAGGCACTTTTACAATATAATCTTGATCAGCAAGCGGGGTATGGAGAAGATGAATATTCTTTAAAAGCAAAGGAATTAATTAAGGCTAAAATCAATAAAACCGATTCTGATGTTTATCTGGTTTCCGGAGGTACACAGGCGAACTTAATTGTTATTTCTTCAGTTTTAAAACCTTATCAATGCGCTATTTCAGCCTCTACAGGACATATTTTGAACAACGAAACGGGAGCTATTGAAGCCACAGGTCACAAAATTTTAAGCATTGAAACGGAAGATGGAAAACTAAGACCATCAGATATTATTCCGGTGTTGGAAAATCACAGCAATGTTCCGCATCAGGTGATGCCCAAAATGATTTATATTTCCAATTCTACAGAACTTGGAACGATTTATCAGGCTAAAGAGCTGGAAGAACTTTCTGAATTCTGTAAACAAAACCGTCTTTACCTGTTTATGGATGGAGCAAGGCTGGGACACGGATTAACTTCTGAAATCAGTGATCTTACGCTGGAAAAAGTAGCGGAATTAACGGATATTTTCTATCTGGGAGGAACGAAAAACGGAGCTTTGATAGGAGAGGCCATTGTGATTAATAATCCTGCACTTCAGGAAGATTTTGCTTTTAATATCAAGCAAAAAGGAGCGTTATTGGCAAAAGGAAGGTTATTGGGGATTCAATTTATGGAACTGATGAAAGATGACCTGTATTTTGACCTGGCTAAACATGCCAACCAACAGGCAATGAAAATAAAAAATGCATTACAGGAAAAAGGAGTAGAGTTTCTTTCAGATACTTATACCAATCAGATTTTCCCAATTATAAGTAATGATCTTATCCAGATTTTATCAGAAAGCTTTGAATTCTATGTCTGGAAAAAAATAGATGAAGAGTTTTCTGCTATCCGTCTGATTACCTCATGGAGTACAGGAGACGAGGCTGTTAATAGTTTTATTGAAATCATTAGAGAAGAGTTATAGGAAAGGAGGCTGGAAGAAGGAAGATGTGAGTTTTGAAGCCTGAAAATACATTTAAGCTCATTTCTGTGAGATATGGATTTGAGCTATACATAAAAAACTATTAAATACTATGAATTCTATTTTTTCTGCAACCTACTCAACACTTTGCCCAACAGCTTTATCTGTACTTATTGCTGAAAAATATGGAGTAAAAGATGTTCGATGTAAACTTCTGGTTCGAGGAGTGGGAGATACTTATCTGATAGAATCGGAAAACGAATCCTTTATCCTTCGTATTTATCGTTCTTCCCATCGAAGTTTGAATCATATCAAAGAGGAAGTAAGGTTGTTACAGGCATTGAAAGATGCGCAGGTATCTGTTTCTTATCCGATAGCTGATCTTTCCGGACAGACCATTTTAAAGTTGAATGCTATAGAAGGAGAAAGGTATGCTGTACTGTTTTCTTATGCTAAAGGCAGAGTTGTTAGAGCTATGAACGACAATCAGCTTCGTATGATGGGAAATGAAATGGCTCGCTTTCATAATGTGTCTTCTGATTTTAAAGTAGAATATGAACGATGGAATTTTGACCTTCAAACTACTGTTTTTAAACCTTTGGAAAGGTTAAAGCCTTTTTTTACAGAGAACCCTGAAGATTATGAATGGCTGCAGATGATCGCTGCTCAGTTAGAACGTAAGTGGGCGGCTTTTGATACCTCAGAATTCTCAAAAGGATATTGTCATTTTGATTTTTTGCCTAAAAATTTTCATTTTGATCACGATACAGTTACCTTTTTCGATTTTGATTTTATGGGATATGGTTGTCTCGTTAATGATATCATGACATTTTGGTTACATTTTGTACTGGATGTATCTGCAAGAAGAATGACTGATGAAGAATTGCAAAACTCCTATCATATTTTTCTAGATGGATATAAGGAATATCGTGCAGTGAGTCGTGAGGAACTGGCTTCGGTACCATATCTTGCAGTTGGGTTCTGGCTTTTTTATATGAGCTTTCATACGACTCATGATCAGTTTTCTATATTTAGCCAGCCAGACCATTTAAAATTATATGTTGGGTTCATTAGGAATATTGTAGAAAATTATTGGGAGAAGGAAGCTTAGGGGTTCTATTTTGTTGGAATTTTAATTTGTCATTCTGAACGGAATGAAATGAATAATCTCAATGATCTTATTAGATTAATAATGGTATAAGTTTCTCGCAGATTGCACAGATTTCGCAGATGTTTGTGGTTTACAATTTATAAAACAAAATGCTGTTCTCAGGTGTTGAGAACAGCATTTTTATTTGACTTCAATAGAGTTTGTTTATTTTACGGCTTTGCTCACTACTTTACAGTCAGCTGCACCTAGCTTTTGTCCGTCTTTATAGCTGATTTTCTTGTCGTCTGCATATTTTGACTGTCCGTCTTCTTCTTTATGATCTCCGATACCTTCTGTTAAAGCATTGTCTTTCTGTAAGAAGTAAATATCTCTTTTGCTTTTTTTACCTTCAGAAGAGAATTCGTAGGTTAGTTTTAGAGTATCTCCAGATTTAAATCCTGTTACGTCTCCTTTTGAACTGTCTTTTTCACTGTTTTTATACGACAGTTTTCCGGTAATGGTTCCCAGGTTGTCGTCAATAGAAGCGAAAACACTGTCTTTTCCAGTTACTCCTACATAGCAGAATGATTTTGGCCCCAGCGTATCTACTACAGGTTCTTCTACTGCAATAGTATCAGTATTCACTTTAGGAGCAGGAGCTTCAGTTTTTTTATTACAATTGATTAAAAAAGCTGAAACAGCACCTAATAAGATTAATTTTTTCATATCCTTAGTTATTTAAAATCAAATTTTGAAGCGCTAAATTAGTGATACTATTTATATATTAATGGATATTTTATAAAAGTTTAAAAATATCATTCACTTGGGCACGGAAAATGATTCATATTATTTTATTTTTAAATTCATATTATGAAGCAAACTGTCAGAAAGCTGGGATTAGGATTATTATTTTTAGGCGTAAATTTTTTGATGGGGCAAACCCCTCAAAACTATATTTATACTTCATCGGGAGATCTGCAGAATATAGAAAATATGATTGTACGAAAAGATATTGGCGGAGTACAGATTGTCTATAACTGGAGAGTTTTGGAGACTTCAAAAGATGTTTATAATTTTTCAGGTATTGAAAAAGATTTAGCGTATTTAACTTCTTTAAATAAAAAATTGTTTATCCAGCTTCAGGATAGATTTTTTGAGCCTCAGGCAAGATATGTTCCTGATTATATTTTGAAGGAGAAGGAGTATACCGGTGGATTGGTGGCTCAATATGATAATCCGGGCGAGAATAAACCTGTTGGAAGTGGTTGGGTAACCCAGCAATGGAATCCTGCAGTTAGAGCAAGGTATCAAAAGCTGATTGGAGAGCTGGGGAAAAGGTTTGATGGGAGAATTCAGGGAATTAATCTTCCTGAAACCTCAATAGATATTGAAATGAAAAAAGATAAAACCTGCTTTAGTTGTGATAAATATTTTCAGGCTGAGTTGGATAATTTAAAATTTGCAAGTCAAGCATTCAAAGAATCTCATGTATTACAATATGTCAATTTCTTTCCGTGTGAATGGGAAAATGATCATCAGTATATGTCCAGATTATTTGATTTTGCCGATAAAAATAAGATAGGGTTGGGCGGCCCGGACATTGTTCCTGATAAAAAGGCTCAGATGAAAAACTCTTATCCGTTTTTTAATCAATATAAAGGAAAATTACCATTGGTCGCTATGGCAGTCCAGGAGCCCACATTAACTTATATCAATACAAAAACAAAAAAGCCCTTTACAAAAGAAGAATTTGTGAATTATGCACAGAATTTTCTTGGGGTTAATATTATATTCTGGAGCGTGGAGTCTCCCTGGCTGCAAAATTAGCGAACATTTAAAATATCTTAATGGTTTTAAATTATTGTTTAGTCACAAAAGTTTTTGAATGCTTAGTTTATTAAGTTAAAAGCTTTGCGTATAGATAAGTGTACATAAGCTTTGAAAATCGTTGATTTTCTTATTGCATCCACTTTTTCATTGAGTATGTCGAATCTTTGATTTCTGTAAAAATCCAGGATGCTATTTTCAACCACAAAAGTCACAAAAATTTTTAGACACTTAAGTTATTTTAAGAGACAAGCTTTGTGTATAAAGAAGTGCACATAAGTTTTGAAAAATCAAAGATTTTTCATTTCCACCCTAACACTCTCAAACCCTAACACTCTCAAACCCTAACACTCTCAAACCCTAACACTCTCAAACCCTCAAACTCCCCCTAAATCCTCTCGCCGCATAATAAGAATCTGCACCGTTATGATAATAGAATACCGTATTGTAGCGTCTGTCGCAGAAAACAGCGCCTCCAAGTTCTCTGATTGAAGCAGGTGTTTGTATCCAGCTGGATGTTTTCTGATCAAACTTTCCTAACTCCTGAAGGTGGCGGTATTGTTCTTCGGTTAAAATGTCAATACCCATTTCTGATGCTTTATCAATAACATTGCTTTCCGGTTTGTTAGCTTTTCTTGATTCCCATGCGGGATAATCGTAGCAAAGACTTCTGCGTTTGGGGCTTTCCGGAGAGCAGTCGAAGAAGAGATATTCATCTGTTTTTTGGTTATAATCCACTACGTCAGGTTCGCCTTCCGTTTCTTCCATTTCGTTTAAAGACCAGAGTTTTTCAGGATTGGCTTCCAGTTTGGATTGGATATTTTCCCATTTCAGTCCTTTGTGGCGGGGCATATTTTTTTCAAAACGGGTTTTCAGTACTTTTAAAAGGGCTTCGCTTTGTTCGGGAGTTAATGATTTCTTTTTCATGTTAAATTTTGTTTGTTCTTTTGAATGAATTGGTTTTTGTTGTTGGCAATCGCAAAGGCGCAATAGGTTTTGAGGCTGATAATATTTTTAAGGCGCAAAGATTTTATCTACGATAAAATTGAATGCTGCATACTTTCATCTCATATTTGCTGAAAATCTTAGATTTTCTTGCGCCTTAAAACAGCATTAGGTTTTAATTCTTAGCGTCTTTGCGATATTCCAACAAAATTAATGTAATTATCTGGATGAAATTTTTAATCGTGTGTATTGCCCCGGACATTACAAAGAAAAATCCAACATAAGCCCATTCTTTTTTTACTGTTTGTTCTTTTGAATGAATTGGTTTTTGTTTTTGGCAATCGCAAAGGCGCAAGAGACTTTTGAGGCTGATAATATTTTTAAGGCGCAATGATTTTATCTCCGATAAAATTGAATGCTACATAGTTTTATCTCATATTTGCTGAAAATCTTAGATTTTCTTGCGCCTTAAAAACAGCATTAGGTTTTAATTCTTAGCGTCTTTGCGATATTCCAACAAAATCAATGTAATTATCTGCATAAAATTTTTAATTGTGTATTAGTTGTCGCTGAGAGAGATTTTTCTGTTGGCAGGTCTGAAATACCATGAAATAATAACCAGCACAAAGAGCAATACAGCAGGGAAGGTTCTTCCGGCAATATCTCCCACAATAAGGTGTGAGATCACTGCTCCGGACATCACAAAGAAAAATCCCGCATAAGCCCATTCTTTTAATAGTAGCTGTTTCGGGATGAGAATGGCAATGACTCCCAAAATTTTCCATACACCGATAATGGTCATAAGATAAGCAGGATAGCCAAGATTGGTAAAATTGGCAAGCTCATCCTTATTTTTCATAAGCTGAACAATGGCTGTTGAGATCATACCTAAAGCCATCCAGAGGGTGAAAATCCAATAAATGATTCTTTTTCTTTTTTCTGTTTTGTTTGATGTTTCCATAGTAATTTTGTTTTTGTGATTAGTCGTTAAGGCCTTTTCCTTCAAGGATTTGAGGAATGCATTTTTCGATTCTTGCTTCCCTGGTTTTGGATTGTTTGGCAGAGGAAAAGTAGAGTAGGTAAGCTCTTTGTCGGCCTGGTGTTAAGGCTTCAAAAGCATCTTTTAATATAGCATCCTGATCGAGTCTGTTTTGAAACTCTTCAACCATTTCAAAGTCTTTGGTTTTCTTCATTTCAACCTTCACTCCGGATTCTTCAATTTCCACAGCTTCAAACATATACGTCCGAAGTTCTTTTTTAAGATCATTAATTTGTTGAAGATCTGTAAAACGAATTTGTCTCGCTGCCTGTACATTTTCAGACTGCTGAATTAAAATCTGGTCAGGATCTTTCATCAAAGCACCTTTAAAGAAGAGTAGGGCACAATATTCTTTAAATCCGTGAATTAAGAATATATTTTTCCCTTCATAGGTATAACACGGACATCCCCATTTTAAATCTTCTACCAATTCGGTACTTAGAGCAATGGTTCTTAATGCTTCAAATTCTTCTTTCCACTGTGTGGCTTTATCGAAGAAAAAATTAACTTTTGGATTCATGGAGTTGGGTTTTAGGGTTTGAGAGTATTAGAGTATTAGAGTATTAGAGTATTAGAGTATTAGAGTGGGAGCTTTAAATTTGTAAATTTGGGAGGAAGAGAGTGATTGAGTCGAGGGTATTTAAACTTCTAATTTTCAGTATCTGAAATCTGAAATCTGATATCTATTCAAACATTTCCTGCAAACGATTATGCGCCATATTAATTCCCTGAGCAAATGGCATTTTCAGATGTTGATCTCTGAAGTCTACGGATTTGTATATCATCTGGATTGTGATTTTGCTGGTGGTATCCGTTAGTTTTTCAAATGCTAAAAACTCGATCTGAACCGGAAAAGGGGTGTTTTCCATTTGGAAAGTTCTTATAATTTTCTCATTTTCAACAATGTCATGAATGGTTCCGTTAGCACTAAACATTACTTCTCCCTGAGGATTAGAAGTTTCGAAACGGTAACTTCCATGTTGTTTATTTTCAAACTTGGTCACTTTGGTTCCCATCCATTGTTCAAAAAGTTCGGCTTCTGTATACGCCTTGAAAAGCAATTCTACAGGAAGATCAAATTCTCTGATAATGAAGATTTCCTGTTTGCCATCTTCTGCGTGGATTTTTGTTTTTAGTTCCATATTTTGAGTTTGAGGGTTTTGGTGTTTTAGAGTATTAGAGTATTAGAGTATTAGAGTATTAGAGTGGGAGGGTGAGAGCGTTTAAGGTTGTTATCCCTTCACCAACGATTGACGATTTACTTTACTCATTCTTTAAGTCATGGTACGCTTTCATCACACTTTCCAGCTTATTGAATTTCTCATCCCACATGTTGCGGAACGGCTCTATAAAATCGGCTATTTCTTTCATTTTATTAGGATTAAGGTGGTAAGTAATTTCACGGCCGTTTTGTTCAGATCTCAACAGTTCACATTCTGTAAGGATCTGAAGATGCTTGGAAACGGTTGGTCTTGCGGTATCGAAATTGGAAGCAATGGCTCCTGCAGTCATGGATTGAGCAGCCACCAACATCAATATAGATCTTCTGGTAGGGTCTGCGATCGCCTGGAATACATCTCTTCTTAAATTCATTGTGTAGTTATTTGACTACAAATATATGTGTAGTTATTTAGCTACGCAAGTTTTTTTTGAATTATTTATTTAATGTAAGAGAAAAACCCCTTATGAAATTAATTCATAAGGGGTTTCTATTTTCATTTAATTGGGCTTAACTGTAGATTTAATATCCTCCCACATTTTTTGTAATCTTTCATTTAGTTCAAGATTACGGTGAACTTTCTCAAAATGATGTGATTTTTGATCCTTATCTACTAAGCAAAGAGAGAAGAAAAAATGAGGCTTTAGTTCTTCTCCAAGCTTTTCAATATCAAATTTATCATTCGGGTATATGAAAATGATTGTAGACTCACATGGACTTTTAACACTTGTTGCTCCATGTCTTCTCAAACATATAAGTATACATTCCTTAGCTTGTTCATATTTACCTTCAAAATCATCATCGCAATTTATTACGTCATAAGATAAATGATATTTTCTTCCCAAAATTTCTGATACTAGTTTCATTGAATTAAATTTTTGCTAAAATATCATCATTGATTGATATAAAATTATGGATTCCCGTAATTTTGTTTTTTAGTTTTTATCCTATTTAACCTTTCGCATCGGAAATTTCTGGCTGGCCATTCTTCCGTTCATCATTCCTGAAATCTCTGCCATCAGAGAATCTTTTCCCTTTTTTTTATAGGCAATCATTTGCGGGAAATCATGAGCCGGATTTTCAAAGACAAGAGAAGTGGGATCTTTGATTTCTTTGGTCGCAAAGTCTACGGGAAGCTCATGGTTTTGATGCTTTACAGAAACAATATAATGCAGCTTTTTATCCTTTTCTATCAATCGGACAGACTCGAATAAAAGGGTGTCTTTATTTTTCAGATAATAGCTTTTTCCCTGAAATTCGGTAGGGCCTTTTCTTTTCCAGGTTTCATAGAGGCTTCCTTTGGGTGTTTGGGTTTCCCAGGTTCCGAGAAGCCATTCCAGTTTATTGAGTTCACCTTGTTGCTGAGCCCAGCTCCCCATCATCAGGATAGTGATGATGGCAGGGATGAGTTTTGTTTTCATTGCTGTCGTATTTTATCTCAGCAAAGTTCAGGATAGGAATGATCTTAAAATTGTAAAAATGCGACATCAGGAATCTGTACCATAAAATAAATAAGACATCTGAAGATTATCACCATAAAATTCTTTTGGGGTAAGCCCTGTAAATTCTTTAAAATCTTTGATAAAGTGAGCCTGGTCATAATATTCAGCGTCGTGAGCAAGTGCCGTAAGGTTAATATATTCCTTATGGAGAAGATGCTTGAGCGTTGACTGAAGTCTTATGGTTTTGGAAAGCTGTTTGGGACTCATACCAATTGCTGAAGAGAATCTGCGTTCCAATTGTCTGCGGTTGATATTGGTCTGCCGGGAGAGTTCATGTACAGAGATTTGCCCATTGACTTGCAACAGAATATCGACGGTTGATTGTACAATCTTGTCAATGGTTTCTGTGTTCAGTATTTCACTCAGGAAGATTTCTACCAGATCTATTTTCTCCTGTATGGTGTTGGATAGGAAAATCTTTTCTCCCAACTCAGTTCCGGCAGCTCCAAACAGGTCTTCTAGGGGAACTGCTTTATCATCCATTTCTTTGATGGGAATGGTGGCAAAAGGCAGAAAACCATTATGATGAAAACGGACAGAAAATATTCCGGTAATGCCTGTAGGTTCAATTCTTAAAGGTTCAGTAAGCTGCCCGAAAACACAGTATCTTGGCTGTACAACGGCTTTTCCATCAATATACTGTTTGTATAAGTCTCCATAATGGAAGATCATTTCCATGCAGCCATCAGGAACAATGGTTTGGGTTTGGGGAATGTCTTCTTTGGGACTGTCCAGCGTCCAGTAGCACTTGATGAGTGAAGCCAGTTCCGGATGGGGTTGGAATATCTGATAATCCATTGTATATAATGATTCTAATTGGCTAAAATTATTAAAAAAATAAAATCAATTCTAATAAACAATTGAAATGCAGTAGATTTTTCCCACGGATTTCACGGATTACACAGATGGATATGGATAATTAGAAGCAAAGTTTTATAATGTAATTACGTATTTTTAAGGAGCTAAAGGTAGTCAAGTGAACTTATCTGGTGAAGATTATGGATAAGAGCCGGCTTTATCCAAGCGATTGAAAATCGATTAATTCTTTGCTTACTTAAAATAGGAATCAACCATAAACTTTGTGTTTTAAAAAATAAAATCTTAGTATTTTAAAGTTAACACAAAAGTTATCACTTAATAAATCATTGAAATACAGTGAGAAAAGCACTAGTCATGAAATAACCTTATCTTTGAAAAGCCAATGTTTTCTGAGCATTAATCAATAGTATCATCGATGAAATTTTTATTAGACCTTTTATTTCGTGTTTTACAGCTTTTTACAGAACCTTATTTTTTAGTATTTCTTGCAGTAGTCATTATCGCCCTGCTGAGAAGGAAGAATAAGAGTAAAAAATGGAGAATAGGAATTCTTATAACAACCGTATTGATGATTATCTTTATAGGAAATGGGTTTCTGGGAAAACTAACTTCCGGATATCTGCAGGAAAGCTATCTCAATACACCTGATGTAAAAAATACAGTGGGTCAGATTCCTGTTATTGTTGTATTGGGTGGCGGTGTTGTAGATATTGACCATACAGAAAAATTACACACCATGTCTTATTCAAGAATGGTAACCGCTTATCAGCTGTATCATGAGTTTAAGAAAAATAATCAGCCTTGTAAAATAATAATTTCCGGAAAAGGAAGAGGAAAGAAAAGTGAGGCAGAACTTTTCAGTGAAAATTTTAAAAGGATGGGGGTAGAAGATGCTGATATTATTAAAGAAGATCAAAGCATGAACACCTATCAGAATGCAAAATTTTCGAATGAGATTTTGAAAAAGATGGGAGCTTCAAACCTATATCTGGTGACTTCTGGTTTTCACATGAAAAGATCTGTTGCTTTATTTCAGACTTTTGGATTAAAACCTATTCCACAGTCATCAGATTTTATAGATACTGAAATCACTGTATTTCCTAACAGTTATAATGCTGCATTTACCTTTGTCATGCTTAAAGAGGTAGTGGGAATATGGCAGGTACAGTTGTATAACGGTTTAGGGATGAATAAATAGTATTCTATTAAAGGATAAGGAATTAATTTGGGATTATGTAATAATCTGAAGAAATATATCTTCAATTTTTTTAATGTAAAGAAAATTGATTGAACCGTTTTATTTTAAGTGAGCAAAGGGAGCGACTTTGTCGTTGAAGAAACTGTATGGCTACGCGTTCGCTTAGAAAGAATCAATGAAATTGATTCCACTTTTACTTCCTTAAAAATACCCAAGAAGTATGATAAAACTTTGCGTTAAAAATTAAATTAATCCAATAAATAAAATTCTGTTTATCAGTTTATTAATGACTATGATAAAATGCTATTTTTTTTAACGCAAAGAAAATTGATTGAACCGTTTTATTTTAAGTGAGCAAAGGAGCGACTTCGTCGTTGAAGAAGCTGTATGGCTATGCGTTCGCTTAGAAAGAATCAATGAAATTGATTTCATCTTTGCTTCCTTAAAAATACCCAAGAGTCATCATAAAACTTTGCGTTAGAAATTAAATTAATTCAATAAATAAAATTCTGTTTATCAGTTTATTAATGACTATGATAAAATGCTGTTTTTTAACGCAAAGAAAATTTATTGAACCGGTTTATTTTTAAGGATGCTAAGAATTGCGATAAATCGCTGATGAAGTTGTATGGTTATGCGCTCGCTTAGAAAGAATCAATGAAATTGATTTCATCTTTGCTTCCTTAAAAATACCCAAGAGTCATCATAAAACTTTGCGTTAGAAATTAAATTAATTCAATAAATAAAATTCTGTTTATCAGTTTATTAATGACTATGATAAAATTCTGTTTTTTTTTAACGCAAAGAAAATTGATTGAACCGGTTTATTTTTAAGGATGCTAAGAATTGCGATAAATCGCTGATGAAGCTGTATGGCTATGCGTTCGCTTAGAAAGGATCAATGAAATTGATTCCACTTTTGCTTCCTTAAAGATACCCAAGAAGAATGATAAAACTTTGCGTTAAAATTAAACTAATGCGATAAATGAAATTCTATTTCTCGATTTATAATACAGAGAACCGGACTCTTGAGTTAGCTTAAGTGTCCGTTTGCTTTAAAATGTTAAACAGTTTTAATAAGTTTTGGCTAAAGCCAAATTGATTGTATTTTTTTATCGGATAGGCTAAAGCCCATCTCTATTGAATTTACTTACATGCGGTATTTTAAATTATCATCTTGTTTTCTCCAACGAAATCAGTATGTTTTTTCTATAAAATCTTTCAAAAACCACAGAAAAGCCCTGAAATACAAAAAAGTGATAAGAAGCCCAAATAAGCCGTATTTTCAATCCAGTACCTATGCTATCTGAGTGAAATTACAGGCGATTTATGGGCAAATTTCATTTTAGGCTAAAATGTTAGAGTTTTTACATTTTGAAGACATTAAATTTATGACCATCAGGATCTGCAAAGACAAAACCATAATAATTGTTTCCAAAACCTTCAGGTTTTGAGACTAAGGTTCCGCCAGCTTTTTCAACTTCTTCAGCCCATTGGTCTACCTGTTCATTAGTTTCTGCAGACACGGTAAATATGATTTCATTAGAGGTTTGGGAATCACCAAATGTTACCTGTTTTACATTAGTTTCTAATATATTTTTCAGAAAGAAATGAATAATAAAATCGTTTTCTCCGAAAAAGAAGCTTACTAACTCATCAGAAGTATGGGGATTATTGGGTTTACATCCTATTGCTTCATAAAATTTTTGAGTACGTTCCAAGTTGGCAACCGCCAGATTGGCCCAGATCATTTTAGGTTTCATAATATTCTATTTTTGGTTAGGATAAAATTACTGCCTTTTACCCAGACAGAGCTTGTCATGTGGCAAGATTTTGTATTTTTAATGGACAGAAAGAAATCAATGGAAAAGATACTTGAGACATTAGATTTACATATTAAGAAATTAAGACCGGAATTTTATAATCATTTAAAGGCACCATTGGCTGAAAAGGATATTCAAAGGCTTGAAAAACAATATGGTATCCGGATTCCTGAAGATCTGAGAGCGCTTTATAGGTGGAAAAACGGGCAGGCAAGTGATTGTTATGATTCTTTTGTGAATAATTCTATGTTGATTCCTTTGGAAGAGGCTTTGGACATTGCTCAGGAAATGACTTCGATGATAGGGACAGATTTTGAGATTGAAAACTTGTGGAATGAAAACTGGCTTCCCATTTTCCATAATGGTGGCGGAGATTATATCTGTTATGATTTAAAAGGGATTTTTACCGGAAATAAAGGTCAAATTCTTGAATTCTGGAATAGAGATAATGACAGAAACGTCATTGCTGACAATCTTGAAGACTTTTTGAATCAGTTAAATCAATATTACGAAAATCATTCATGTGAATTTGATGAATTCTTTACTGTTGAGAGCAGAAAAGGCTTTCCTAAGAGGTTTATGGTTGGGTAATTTAACATAATATATTTGAAGATAACTGAATAATGAAGTTAAGAGATGAAATAGAACCGGATTTTGAAACAGCGGAAAAACGATATCCTGAAGTTTTAAAACTTATTTTGGAATATACAGACTATTGTGATGAACATGGAGACGAAGACAATAAAGAATATAAAAAACTGGAGGATAAGCTTCATTCCATGACTGGAAAAGAAATGTCCTGGTTTAATCTTTGGGAATGGTGGGAAGGCGATGGAGCAGAGCATCTATCTTTTGATATCAGCTTACCAGATCCTCAAATAGTCACAGATATTACTAAGGATGAGCTTACCGAAATCATAAGAAGAATGAAGACTTTTGAAGTTCCTGACCCAGATGATTTGTCTTTTAAAGGGATGTTTTATCATTATATATGTTTTGGAAGCAGTTATTTTCCTGATTTTTTAAAATTGAATTTCAATAGATATGATATTAAATTATTTCAGTCTCACAAAGATAAAAACGGTAATTACTATGAGTATAACCAGGAAGAAATAACAGATACATTGTGGAATGGAGGTCTGAATAACCCTATGAAAAAATAAAAAATGAACAATACTATCATTAATAAAATCAAAGCTTTAGGTGGAAATACAGATGCTGTACATGCAGATCAAAGCTTTATAGAGAATTGGAAACAGATTAAATTTCCTCACTATTTGTATGATAAAGACTGGGATGTTTATGGGATTGACCAGTTTTATGAAGAGAATAAGGAATTCTATCAGAATCAACAGGACAAATTCTATGAGAATCTGATGTCGCATTATTTTTCAGCGCATGACTCAGCGTATGGACAATATTTTGTGAAAGATTGGATGTTTACTCCTTTTAAAGAAGGCTCAGAAGACCAGGAAGAATTTGAGGATTTGATTGATGAAAACTATGTACAGGAGGTTGTGGGGATTTCTAAACCTGAATTTTTCTGTATTCTCTATTCCTACGGATATCCGGATCATTATTTCATCTGTACGAAAGATCCTGATCAGTCTAATCCAACCGTTTACAGCACAGATCATGAGGTCTATTTTGATGAGCTTGATAATAAAGGTAAGCTTAAAGAATTTCTGGATCGGTTTATGACGAAAGATGAGTTCCTTGAAGTAGTTAAGGGATATTTGGCAGAGAAGTTTGGGGGATAGAGATTTTGGCTGGAAGCTAGATGTAGGAAGAGGGAAGTTCTTGAAGTGTTGTGAGGACAATTTTCTCTTTTTTAACCTATTTTACAGTAGTTTTGCAGATTATCAGCAGTATCCGATTAAAAGTAACTACCATCTTCCAACCTGATAACTTAACATAATATATTAAAAACTTACTGCCTATGTTTCGCAAAATCCTTTACTCATTCGTTATTTTGCCCTGTATTGCTTTGGCGCAGACTGCTGAGATGACCCCAAAGCAGGTGAGGGAAGATGTGGGTTTTATGATTAAAAGTATTGATGAAGTAAGTGTAGATCCTTACAGCGGAATTTCCAGGAAAAAATTCATTTTTGAGATGCAGAAGACTGAAAAGGATATTTTAAAACAGAAAAAAAGAAGCATCGTTGATTTTTATAAAGCATTTCAGCCTGTGATGGTGATGCTCGAAGATGGTCATACGGAACTGAATATTTCAGATTATATAAGCAAAACAGATTACTTTATTTTTCCATTTTCGGTGAGAGTTTCGGAAGATGGTGTTTTTGTAAAGTCCATTAAATCAAGTTATCATGAAGCTTTTACAGAGGATTTAAAAGGGCTGGAAATCACTGATATAAATAGCATAAATTCAACAAAAATTTTAGAGTTATTGCAGCACTATACCAGTGGTGAAAGCAAAAAAAGCAGATTAGAACTAAGTGAATATTTTTTCAATAACTATTATAATTTGTTCTTTACCAAGGGAAATATATTGGAAATAACCTTTGATCAGGGGCAAAAATTAGAGATTCCTTTAATAAGAAAATCAGAGAAGAAATCCATAACTTCCCGTAATATAGTTACTAAAAGTTACTATTATGAGGTTACAAAGGAGAAAAACTACGCAGTTTTTACTTTCAGACAGTTTGCTGATATAGAGAAATTCAGACCTTTTTTAGCGCAAATGTTTTTAGAATTAAAGGCTGAAGGCATTCAGAATCTTATCATTGACATCAGGGACAATGGCGGCGGAAATTCTGAGCTTGGTGATGATCTTTTAAAATATTTGGTATCCAAGCCATTTTCACAGTATGAAAAAACGCTTGTTAAATACAGTGATATCCGTAAAGAATATTTGAGGAAATCCTCAGGAATCGATTCTACGGAATTAAAAAATTATTTACAGGGAATATCCGGAACTGTAGGTGTTATAGATCACTCGAAAAATATAATTGAGCCTAAGGATAAGAATGAACGCTTTACAGGAAATGTTTATCTGCTGACAAGCGGCCAGACTTTTTCATCTGCAGCAGATTTTGCCAACGCATTCAAATTTTATAAAGCCGGGAAAATTATAGGATCAGAAACCGGGGGATTTATAATTTCGCCTGGAGAAGTTGTAAATAGACAGTTGCCCAATTCAAAACTGTTTCTGAACATATCATCTACAATAGATTTTAATATTGGAGCCACAGAGCATGACAGACATGGTGTAATGCCTGATATACAGATTGAAGCAGGAAAAGCTTTGGATTATACGGTAGAAAGGCTTATAAAGCAATAAATGAAGTTATTATGTACTCTTTTTCTGTAATAATATATTTTTCCTATAATTTATATTATGTTAAATAGAATATTTTACGGACTTTTCATCTCAAATGAAACTTCTCTTTCTCAAAGCTTTAAAGCTTTCATTATTAAAATATTAAACAATGTTTCTATTCTAAAAAATATTTAGTCCAGTTTTTTACAATGTATTATACATCTTCTTGAGTATTCAATTTTTGTTGAATATATTCTGAAGGAGTAATTCCTTCAAATTGCTTAAAAACTCTGTTAAAGGTTGACTGATTAGAAAACCCTGCTTCCGTATACACGTACATTAAGGTCGATTTTTGGAAATCTGTTTGGGAAAATAGCTTTTTCACATAATTAATTCTATACATGTTCAGGAACGTATTAAAATTTGTGTACCCTTTATAACGAATAGCTTTAGAAATGTATGCGCTATTAACGTCTAATGAGACACTTACTTTTGAAAGGTTCAATTTAACATCCTTAAAAAGCATTTGTTGAGTCATGATAACCTCAATCTTATCAAATACATTTTTCATAATTTCAGTATCTATTTGATCTGAGGGGCTTTTCGATGTTCTTTTAATTTGATTTTTATGTTCTTTAATGATCTCTTTTTGAGATTCTATAAAATCAAATTGCTGTTGAAACATTTCCTGTTTTCTTATTTTGCCTTTGTAATAAATAAGTAAAGCTATAACTAGGATGTTTGAAATGAATAAAAAAGTATCACTAAACATAATTTCTTTTTGAGTATGCTTAAAAAAACTGAATCCAATACCGCCCAATATTGATGGATTGTACGCAACAACGATAGCAATGACGATGGTGATTAAGGCATAGACTATATACATAATCATTGCTTTTTTTGAAAAAAATATATGGGCTCCCAAAGGAATGGGTAATAGCCAGAAAAAAGTTGCTATAGAATCATTCCAAAAAGCCGCCATTACAAAAATATTATAGATGGGCGCAAGGATCATGTAGGTATTGACAATTAGATTTTGAGAATATCTTTTTCGTGAAAAAAAATAAGTAATGCTTAAAAATAGTATTCCACAAATCAGATAATGGAAAATCATTTTGTCCTGGATGTGAAACTTGTAAATTGCTGTAAAAGAGATTAGTATAAAAATCATGAGAACTAAATATCTGTCCATTAGTTCAAATTTCAACCTTGTTACAGGGTCATTTTTTACAGTCAAAGCCATCATATGTGTAAATAGATCATTGTATTTAGATAATTTCATGCCAAAATATGCATGCTTTATAAATTTACATTTGCATCATTGAGCTAAGAGTAAGGTATACACCCACTTTATTAGGTGAAGAAAAATTTTCTTGAATTGAAACAGGTAATTATTAACAGTATGTAGCCTCTACTCCATCCTACTCTATCAAATCCGACTTCTTTAGAAGATCATCATTGCTGGTATTATTGGGCACTCCATCCTCCATCTAACACAAAATGGGCACCGGATATGGAAGCTGCATTTTCTGCGGCTAAAAACAGTGCCATTTCAGCAATTTTTTCCACCGGAATGAATGATTTTACAGCTTGCTTTTGTAACATTATTTTTTCTATGACTTCATGTTCGCTCATGTGGTGTGCCTGGGCCTGATCAGCAATTTGTCCTTCCACAAGAGGCGTTTTTACATAGCCAGGACAGATGGCATTAGAGGTAACATTGTATGAAGCTCCTTCTAATGCAAGAACTTTGGTAAGTCCTATTACTCCGTGCTTTGCCATAACATAAGCTGATTTGTATTCAGAGGCACGTATTCCGTGTACTGAAGAGATATTAATTATTCTTCCGAATCTTTGGTGTTTCATCTTCGCAAAAACGGCTCTTGAGGCGTAGAAGGCAGCATTCATATTAAGTGCAATAATCTGCTGGTATTTTTCGACAGGAAAATCCTCAATAGGAGAAACATATTGAATTCCAGCATTATTCACAAGAACGTCAATACTTCCTAAGGTTTCATAACTATAATCAATAAGTTGCTGAACTCCTTCCGGTGTTATTAGATTTGAATGAATAAATCCTGTTTTTATGGAATACTGATCCGCATAACTTGCAGCAATTTCAGCTCCATTACGCTCTAAACCATTAAAAATCACATGATCTCCATTTTTAGCAAAAGCTTCTGCTACTCCTAATCCAATTCCGCTGGTACTACCAGTAATAACTACATTCTTAGCCATTTAATAAAAAATTTAATATTTCACGATTCAATTGTTCTGCTCCGTCCAAAACTACACCATGTCGAGAATTGTTTATGACGACCAATGCTGCATTTTTCATTTTTTCCTGATAACTTCTTTTATATTCTACTGAAGTATAATCATGATCTGAAGTTATAATCAGGGTCTTATGAGAGATCTCTTTCAAACGGGTACCAAGTCCCCATTTCATTAATTCCCCGAAAGTAAGAAGATAGGCATCTTCATCATTGCTTACTACTCTTTTTTGAAAGCTTTCTCTCCAGGTTTTCTGATGTTCTTCAGGAAACATTCCTGTTGCTATTTTTTCTGCCAAAGCATGGAATCCTTTTGTCTTGATTACTTCAGTTCTTTCGGCTAATAGATCTATTCCTGTAGAGTTTGAGTTATTAAAATCAGGGCTGGAATTGATAATAATCATTTTATCCACTATTTCAGGATGTTGGTACGCTAATTCAAACGAAACTGCTCCGCCCATAGAAAAGCCTACCATATTTGCTTTGGAAATTCCTGTTTTTTTAAGAAGCTGGAAAATATCTTCCATCATATATTCAACTCCTTGTTTTTCTGGTACTCTGGTTGAATGACCATGAGCTCTTAAATCAGGAGCAATAACTCTAAATTTTTGGGCTAATACCGGGATTTGAAGATCCCAGTCTCTATTGGATGATCCCAACCCATGAAGCAGTACGACAGGCGTTCCACTTCCGGAGTCAATATAATTAATATCTACTCCATTCACATTTATCAAAGCCATAGAAAGTTTAATTATTTTTTTTGAAAAAATCAATGTTGTATTTGAACTCTACAGAAACCAGTGTTCCAATGACGGGAGAAGCAACGAACTCTCTTACTTTTGCATTAAACAAATTGGTCACATTCGTTCCAATGGATATGCCGTTACTAAAATTGTATCCGGCATTGAGATCTACTGTAAAACCTCCTAACTGTCCATAGTTCCAGGTTCTTCCATTTCTGGCATTTTCAAAGATATCATTCTTTCCATCCCCATCTAAATCCTGTGTCTTGGCGGCAATATTAATCCCTGAAAAGAAATCATATTTTTGAACAAACCTTCCATACACTGCACCAAAAAATTGGGGGGTAGTATAATTAAAACCTAAAGAAAATTTGTTGGCTGGGGTATTGATCGGGATATCAGTATCTGTTACTTTTCCGTTATGATCTCCATCATTGGCCAAATCGTTTTTATCAATATCCCGTCCAAAATAAGAATAGTTGATGACTGTTTTTAAATGATCGGTCCAGTAATAATTTAATCCTATATCAAAACCATACGTTTTCACTTTTCCAAAATTAGAATACGTAAGTACCATCGCCGGATTAGCACCAGGAATATCAGACAAAGGGGTATTTCCCATTTTTGTTACAGTCCTGCCGCCCGTTGCAATATTAAGAAGAGGTCCTATAAAGTTCTCTGACATATTATAATAAGCATTGGCATCTAACCAAAATTTCTTGCCCAGGTTTCCTTTATATCCTACCTCGAAAGAGTTAATGGTTTCTACTTTTAATGAGGCAATTTGAGTCCCGTCTGATAAAGAGAATCCTTCCCCATTCCCCAGTACAAGTCCACCGAATAAATAACCCTTAAGATTCATGATAGAAGGTACGGCCATTCCTTTTCCATACGTTAATCTGAAATGTCCATCCCCTACTTTTTTGGTAATCGCCGCTTTGGGAAGCAAATTACTGCCATAATAATCATGTTTATCCAGACGCAGAGCCCCTAAGAACCCCCATCCGTCTATTTTATATTCAGCCTGGCCATAAACTCCTAACTGATTTACATTGATAGGACCATCAAAATCCAGCATATATGTATTTTTTGTATAAGCCATATCTCTTTGAAACTGTACCCCTCCAATCACACTCAATGCTCCCCAGGTATTGTTATACTGCCCTTCGGCATTAAATCTTTTAGAATTATCTTTAAATAAGGCTCCCCGGTTTAAAAATACTCCCCCGAAGGAAGTGCAGGTACCGGAAACCATTGCTGTGTATATGAACGCTCCCTTGCCTCTGCATCCGAAAAACCTGCGTTGACCATAGAAACATAATTTTGTGTTCTCTGATTGATTGCATACGTTTTATCCGTATTACTCCATGTATAATAAGTATTGAGGAAAAATCTAGGGTGAATATATTTCAGCTGAAGTTCATCAATATTCCAGTCTTTAATTTGGTTCCTCCCGGCACTCGTTACGGCAAGGTTATTATTATTGCTGTGTCCGTAATAAGCTACCAGTTCTGATTTTCCTGGAAGCCTGTAATTCAGCTGCCCATTAAATTTGGTTGAAGAAAAGTCTCTGTTCAAATCTAATTCAGGATAGGCCTTATTATTAACATATACGGAATCAACGTAATTGAATTCTGTTCCCTGGGTATGTTCTAAAGCAACTTTAAATGCCAAACTTTTGTTTAATGCCTGTGCATGACGTACTCTTGTTGTCAAGACATTCTGGTTTCCGGCTCCAAAAGTAAGCGTTGTCCCTTGAGAACGGAAAGGATTTTTGGTGATCGTATTGACCAGCCCATTATGAGCATTAGGTCCGTATAAAGTTCCGTTGGGACCTAATAAAATTTCTACTTTTTCTATATCTTCCTTTATGACCGTTGAAAATGTTCCAAACGGAAGTCCTGTTGCTACAAGGGTCTGAACACGGTCATCCGTAAGCTGTAAATTTTTGGAATTGAATGCAGAATTGAACCCTCTTATATTAATTCCGGTTCCCAAAACGCCTGACCGTACAAAATCTACTCCTTTTTGCCTGGCTGCCAGCTCCCCAACATTGAAACTGGTAAATTCCTGAATATCTTTAGCATTAATAATATTTACAGTAGCCGGAACTTCTGTGATTTTTTGAGCTTTTCTGCTGGCTGTCACTGTAATTCCTTCTATATCTCTTGTTTTGGTTGATGCTGAGTCTTTCTGTGCATAATATGCTGCCGTATTCATCATTGCTAAAAGAAAAAAGTATTTTTTCATAATAACTTGGTTGTTTTTATTAATACAATGATAAATGGAAAGTAAGAGTAAAGAATTGTCGCACTGCTTTTTTACTCCTGTGACTAAAAGCTTAAAGGATGATTAAATATTTATAAATATGCATAAATATCTTGCCATTAATAGATTTTAAGTTAGGTATGACTTAAAAACAGAAGTTAACTGAGGTAAATTCTGAGAAAGATGAGAAGCCGTAATTCTGAGGAAATTTGCATTGGTTTTTGTAAGCTTTACATCGGCAATGGTTTTGGATATTTTTTCAATAAGATGTTCTTTGGAGATTTGGTTCTCCATGTATTGAGCCAATGAGATACTCCACAAAAGATTGGGAATATAATCAGGTTTTATTTTTCTTTGTGATTCATTCATAATCAGCTTATATTTTTTTTCAAGATTTAGTATTTCCCCATACTTTTCTGAATGTAATAGCAAATGGGTATAAAATGTGAAAAAATAGTGCATTCGATACTGCAAAATCTCATCTTCGTATTTATTGAGAAAGTATTTAGCAATATTCTCTGCTTTCTGAAATTGGCGAAGTTCAGTAAAAACCCGAAGCTGATTGGATACAAAGGTTATTTTCCGATAGTAATTATGGGAGTTTTCATAATATGAAATATAATTTTCCAAAAGATCTTTAGCCTCCGATATTGCATTGGCTCTAAAATACATAGAAGCCAGGGTGTTGACATACATTAAAGTATCTTCATTCTCCTGTCGGATTGAAAGTTTGCCATAATAGATAGCATTTTTAAGATCATTCTGTTTGGAATACAGCAAAACCCTGCTGGAATAATAGTTGTAAAGTAGTCTTCTGCAATACATTTCACCATGACTAAAAAACTGGTCAATATGATCGAAAATATGCTGAAGTTTTTTTTCATTTCCTGCTGTATTATAAAGAAAAGCAAGAAGAATAAATGCTTTGTAACGGTTGCTGCCGTTGATATCCGGAGTCATGAATACTTTTGTAAGCCATCTTTCCCAATAAATGGGAAAACGATTTTTGGAGGTGTATTGTTCGGTAATATCAATGGTGGCCTGGTATAATTTTTCCTGAATATCCCTGGATTTTTTATAGGCTTCCCTGAATTTTTCCAAAAACTGAGAGATCACCTGATGGTCTTCAAATCGCAATCGTATCATCAGATAAGACCTGTATTCTTTCATGATTTCGTAAAGATTCTGAAAGTTAAAGCCGATTTTATGATAGGTTTTCACAAATTCCAACATCTCTTTTTCATCCTTAGGTGTTATAAGGTCCAGAAAAAGTTTTCGTTTAAACTCTAACAGCCAATTCCCTATTTTGTCCACATCAATTATATAGAGCTTATCTTCAATCCAGGATTTGATATAGTGATACTTTCGTTTATCTATCGTATCATCAAATTCTTGAATATTTTCAGGATGTAATGCATTATGAATAACCTTATTGAAGATCTCTCTTTTTCCTTCATCCTGAAAATTGGCAAGCTTACTTAGATAGAGTGCTTCATGAGGAAGAATAGAGTGACTGAAATTTTCAAAAATTTTCAGTTTTGGTTTCATAATGGATGTGTTTTAATTATTTTACTTCTTTTTGAATCCTGTTAATAGGCCGAAATAAAAGTACGGATTTCCTTGTTGACAATTTCCGGTTTCTCAAACTGCAAAAAATGCCCGCTTTCCGGGATAATAACGATCTTAGCGCTAGGTATCATCTCTTGGGCTTTACCGGCTACATCATTGATCGTCATTGACGGATGAAGAAATTTATTGGGGATCAGGAGGTCGTTTTGTGCAAAAAGGAAAAGAACAGGCAGTTTGAGGTTCTTAATACCATCAATGACTTTATCATCCAGCATTCCATTTACTGATTTTTCAATAGCCAATGCGTGATCATTAAAATCATATGCCGTTTTTATTTTCTTTCTTTCACTAACCATTTTTTTCGCTTCATTGGGCATCGTATAGAAATTAAGGGAATAATTTCGATCAATCTGTTCATCTGAAGTTTTGATAATCAGGTCTTTGGTAGTGAAGTTTTTTAAAGTAGAAGATTCTGCTTCTGAAAACTCTTCAATCCCGGCCGGAGCAATCAATACAAGCTGGTCTACATATTGGGGGTATAATTCAGTAAATTTTATAGAAGCTTGCCCTCCCATGGAATGTCCGATGAGAACAAATCGTTTTATTTTGTGTTGATCGGCAAATTCTTTAATGATTTTGGCAAAATAAGTAGGAGTAAATTCCTTCGCTTTTTTATAGGACTTTCCATATCCGGGAAGATCTAAAGCAATACAGGTATAATACTTTTTAAGGTTTTCAATATTCCGGGACCATGCATCTGCATTGCTGCTGAGTCCGTGTATAAAGAGTAAGACGGGTTTATCTGTGCCTTCCTTTATGTAAGCAAGTTTTCCTTCTTTAAGGGTTGAATAATGAGTTTTAAAAGTGTACGGAGATAACATAGATTCCATCTTTGAAGTATTATTTTGTGCCTTGCAGAGAGATAGTATAGGGAGTAATATCAATAAAAATAACTTATTCATAACAAGTGGGATTGTTCATTATTATTTTGTTTGTTAAATAATTTATATAACTCTTTTCTGGATATTTTGCCTATACTGGTCGCTGGAAAATCAGTTATAAAAATGTAGTGTTTCGGGAATTTATACTTAGCCAGCTTATCTTTGAGGTAATTTTCAATATCTGTTTGCTTCAGATCTTGGGTTGTTTTTATAAATGCTGCGCCAACAGACCCCCAAACATCATGATTAACCGGTAATACAATAGTTTTTTCTACATGAGGATACTGGTTAATAAGTTGTTCGATCTCCTGAGGAAAAATATTTTCACCACCGGAAATGTACATTTCATCCATTCTGCCTTTTAGAAAATAATACCCCTCACTGTCCCGATAGGCTAAATCTCTTGTATAAAACCACCCCTCTCTCAATTGATTTTTAGTAGCCACAGAATTATTCCAATATCCGGAGGTTACAATAGGTCCTTTTATACAAAGCTCACCGGTTTCATAATCTCCGACAGACTGACCATTAGAATCCTTAATGTCAATTTCAACATAAAAGTTTGCTTTTCCAATGGAATTAGGTTTTTCAAAGATCATATCCTGATGAAGAGAGGTAATGCTGGGGCCTGCTTCCGTAAGTCCATAACCAGGGCGTATTAATATATTTTTTTCCTTCCACCAGAATTCAATGGCTTGTTGTGTGATAAACTCGCCCCCTGTTACGATATAACGCAAAGAAGAAAGATTGGTTTTCTCAAAATCGGGATCTTTAGCAATCATCTGAAGAACTGTAGGAAGACATATAAATACTGTTGATTTTGTTTTCTCTAATGCACTTAGGACGTCAGAAGCTTCAAATTTTTTCAGGAGTTCTATCGTTCCGCCGTTATGAAGTAATGGAGTGACAAAGACATTCCATCCGGAAGTATGATATGGAGGAAGTATATTTATTGTTTTGTCATGGGAGGTCAGTTCTAGCTGCATGGTTGTGTTAAGGCTATTCCAGAAAAGCATTTTGTTGGTATAAAGAACCCCTTTAGGCTTTTGGGTTGTCCCGGAAGTATAGAACAGAAAAATGGGCAAGTCTTCTTTAATAGTAAAATTAAAGCTGATGAAGTCATCCGGAACGTCAATGTTGTACACATGATCTACAAAATTGGTTTTGGAGATGCAATTGAAATAATCTTTTGCAAAAGTCAGTTTATCTTTAAAATTTTCATTAAAAATAATTAGAGAGGGTTCACAGTCCTTTAATAATTCAAATATTTCTTTTGCAGAAAGACGATAATTAATGGGAACCAGGATAATTCCCAAACGCTGACATGCCGAAAAAAGGGCAATCATCAACGCTGATTGTTCTGCAAGCACAGCAATACGATCTCCTTCTCTGTATTTGGATTTTAAGATCTGTGTGACCGCAAAAGAATACCGATGCATTGCTCTATACGAATATTCTGTTTGAGTATCCAATTCAACCACCGCAATCTTATGGGGAAGATAATTTGACCATTTGCTTATCCAGTCCAAACCATTCATGACTCAATTTTGTTTCTATTAAAAATATGTAAAATAATTGCGATCAGCAAAGAAATAAGAATCGCAATGGCTGCGGAAACACCAGGGTTTTTGATAGGCCCTTTCATATAAGGGGTAATGGCTAAAAAATAAATTCCAAAATGGACTACAAATGCTGTTACAGATGCTATAAATACAGTAGATAACTTTACTCCTTTAACAAATGTTCCAAAAATAATAGGAACAAAAGCCGCTGCAAAATAGCCATACACGCCCATTTGAGCAAAAATTCCAACACTTAAGGTGGGATTTATAATCTGCTGGTAACTAATGAGAAAACTGACCACAGCTAAGATGATAATCACAAATTTATTGACTAAAAGGTTGTGTCTGGCTACCTTTTCTTTAAATATAGGTTCTAAAATATCTAATGTAATACTGCTGGAAATAGATTGAATGAGGCTCTCCAATGTTGCCTGCCCAGCCGAAACTAAGCCCACTACAACAATCATTCCCACCAATACTGAAAAACGGGCAACCACATAATTAGGAATAATTTCATCCATCTTCATTTTCTGTCCGTTAATACTAAGATCAGGATATATAATTCTGGCATAGAACCCTACTCCCACCACAAGAAAGAAAAGTGTCATAAATACAATGGCACTGAGCAAAAATTTATTGACATGTGCCGGACTTTTCAGCATTAATGTTTTGGTGATAATATGAGGCTGGCAGATAATGGCCACTCCTACGATGATCTGACAAACCACAATTTCAAAAAAATCCCGGAAAAGAGGACTTTCTTTGTTTGTTAAGGTGGTAAGATTTGGATCTATATCATGTAATTTGCCAAGAAAGCTTCCTATACCGTCTTTAAAAAGATAGAATCCGGAGCCTAACATAATTAAGGCAACTAAAAGCTTAAAAATGACCTGCATACTATTGGTGTACATCAATGAATTGGCTCCTCCAAACATCATATAGCCAAAGACAAAAACTGTAATAATAAGCAGAACATAAAATGGATCAATATGTAAAGCTTTTGATATGACATTGGTAATTCCAACATTAATCAAGACAATAAAAGAAATGAGAAGTAATCCTAAAAATGCAAAGAAAAAGCGATAAGCCTGGCTCTTAAAACGATTTCCCATCCATTCTGCCATCGTTTTTGCATTGAACTGTACTCCTACATTGGCAAAGCTCTTCGCCATAACCGTTAATGAAATAAAGGCTGACAAAGGAAGGATAATACCTAATGAAATAAAACCGGAAACGCCATATAGTGCTATAAACCCCGGATTGATAATAAATGATGCTGCACTCGTCATAGAAGCAGCCAAAGAAAGCCCTACCATCCAAGGGGAAAAACTCATATTTCCCACAGCATAATCTTTCATATTATTGGCTTTCCTAGCACCTCTTATTACAAAAAAGATAATGGCTACAGCATACATTGCCAATACAATTCCAATCAATACTGTCCAGTTGTTATCAACATTCATCTTGTATATTTTGATACAAAAAAACAGAAAGCAAAAAACTTTCCTATAGCATTCAACCGAAAAGTAAGTATGACTTACTAATAATAATAGGTTATTTAATCAAAAAAAGCTATAAATAAATGGTTTAGTTATAGTGTGACATAATTTGATTGATGCTTGATATAGGTTCTTGCTATATGATTTCCGTGCTTAATAAAAATAATCAATCCCGATAAAATTTTATCGGGATTGATGTGTATTAAAAGTTTATTACGTTTATTGACGAGTCAGATTATATTCTGAACCCGAGGTCTGGGAAGTCCATGCACTTCCACTATTCATCTGAATTGTTTTTCCATCAACAATAGAGAATGTTGTTACCCTGTCTGCAATATTTTTATAAACAAGAATTACTTTTTTTGTATTTGTATCAAATTTCCAGGTTCCTGTACTTGACATTGGATCTGTACTGCCTGATAGGGTTTCTGCTAATGCAAATGTATTGTCGGCATTGAAGGTAATCACCACATTTCCTGAAGGTGTTTTCCCTGCATATTTTCCTGCTTTAAAATCAGAAGAAGAAGTTACTGTACTTCCATTTCCACTGGTTGAACTTTTCATTGAATTGCAAGAAAATGCTAATCCCATTACTGAGACAGATAAGGCTGCTATAATAATCTTTTTCATAATTATGTATTTAAAATTGTCTATTATGTCACTAAAATTATGCCATAAATTTGGATATGGTTTTTGAAATATTTTAAACTACAATATGAACAATCAATTTCCAGAGTCTGCAGACTTGGAGATTGATTTGTATCAATACCTCCTTCAGAGATCTATCCCTGAATTAAAAAAAGCAGCTTAATTCTTGACTATTTTAGTGAAAATAGTATTCCCTTTTAATAGATAGTTACCTGATGGGTAATTTGTTAGATCAATACGATTGCTTCCTTTATTTAAAGTTATATTTTTAATGAGTTTACCAGTGATGTCATATAAATAAACATTTTCGTTAGCCGTAGCATCCACAGTGATCACACCTGTTGTTGGATTCGGGTAGGCTTGAGTTTTAACTTGTTTTGTTGTTTCAGCGGTTGATAAATTTGAGTTGCAGCTAGCATTATAAGTATCTCCAATAATGTTAAAGCCTTTGTTTACCAACTGAGCTCTCGCCATAATAGTCTGCGATGTAGAATAAATTAGCCCTGTTGCATCTATGCTTCCAGATGTGAGTCCTGAGCTTGCCCATGTAGGGTTATTGCTGATTGCAATCAGAAATTTATTATAATTGATACATGATAACCCGGAATTTTTAAATCCAAAATTTACTGAATTCGAATAAATGTTTTGAAACTTGATATTCCAGGCAGAAATATCCTGATTAAAAAGTAAAGCTCCATTAAACATCATAAATCCATAAGGATCATTAACTTTACTAACATCCCAATTCCCAATGGGCTGATTAAACGCGACTGCATTGGTAAACATTTGCTGAAAACTTGTTACTTTACTTGTATTCCAATTACTAAGAGGCTGATTAAAAGATTTAGCATTAGAAAACATATAACTAAAATTAGTAGCATTATTTGTATTCCATGAATTTAATGGCTGATTGAAAGCTAATGCATCCTGGAACATTGAATAGAAATTGCTTCCGGAAGAGGTATTCCAGGTTGAAATATTTTGATTAAAAGCTGAGGCATAAGAAAACATATTCCCAAAATCTGTGACTTTCGCTGTATTCCAGGTCCCGATATTCTGATTAAATAATGTTGCTCTGTTAAACATGCCGTTCATAGTCGTGATAGTGCTTGTGTTCCAGTTAGAAAATGAATCATTTCCAATCAAAGACGGACAATTAGAAAACATCTGTGATACATTGTTTATTTGCGTCAAATTAGGAGTATCTGTGGCTGTTACATTAAGGTTCGGACAGTCTGCAAATCCCTGACTGAATTGCTGAAGCCATACGGTATCTCCCCACTGGCTCACTTCGAAGAGTTCTGGGTTTCCACTGGCATGCATATAAGGACTCCCTCTGAATCCATAAAATAATCCATTACCATTAGATACTTTAACCTTGTAGGTTGCTTGTATAGGGTTTGTATGCAAAGAGGTACCAAAAGAAATAGTTGTAAAACTGCTGCTATTAGAAGTGACAGAACTAAGGACTCCGTTATGCTGAGGATATCCTACTTCTTCCCAGCTAATGGTGTAGTCTGTTCCGGTACCTCCAAAAGATATTGCATTATCAATGGTGCCGTTTACATTAGGTTTCCACAAAGTGATAAATTCATTTTGTGCATAAGAAATGAAAAATAGAAAAAGAAAAATGATTACTAGTTGTTTTTTGTACATAATTTAAAAAATAATTTGAGGTTAAAATTGGATTTAATAAGACATAACTTCCCGGGATTCTGTATCTTATCTCTAACACAAAGATATAGATGCACAGCGACAGAACTTGTCGTATTAAATTTTATTACAAATTATTTTTAACTTTTTTCTTTATGAAATCTGACTGTATTTTAATGAAAATGAATGTTATAGAGGGATTAAAATTTCGTTATTTGTTTATATCTGATCAAGCATTTTTGACTAGGTTCTGTTCAATAAAAAAACTATTGCAGATTAAACAGATCGGTTTTACAATACGGAACACGGTGAAAACTATTATTCTGTATAACAAAAAAGCACCCGATTGGATGCTTTTAATTTTCAAATATAAAAAATATAGAAATCTGTGGAGAAAAAATAATTGTTATTTTTCGGTAAATGCTAAGATTTCTTTAGCTGCTATACAATAAATAAAGAAGCAATAGTCTGTGCATCACTACCACTCAAAATTTCATCATAAGCCGCGGAACCTGCTGCTGCTCCAAATGAGGCTGCCGTATTGTATCCTGCCTGATTGGTATTATCTTCTCCCGCATAAACAGGATTGGTTGCTGAAGGCATATTTCCGCCATTAGCAAGTTCTATCCATCCTTTATTAGCTCTCATTCTTCTTACCTGTGAAGCATGTCTTGCTTCTACAGAATGAATCTGCAATGCTGCTTGAAGCACCACTTTGTTTGACATTACGTTCCCTGCCTGTCCTTTATAAGCTCTTACCCCTGTGTCTTCAAAAGCCTGTGAAAGAATAAGAAACTGATTGTAATCTGTAAAAGGTGAGAAATTTCCATTAGCCGTAAAATCAAAGGTAGGTTTAGCTCCCGGAGTAACTCCTAAAGAAGTAAGGGTACTTTTTAGAAAACTTACATGTGCCGATTCATGTTTTGAAATTTGCATGAAAACTGTTCTGTCTGCATTGGGAATCAGTCCCGCGGTAGAGAGTCCTTTACTGTAGTATTCATCTTCAAGATATTCCAGTACCAGAGCTAATTGTAAGGCGTCAGTTAAAGTACTTTTTAATGCAGTTCCTGTGACTTGTTTATTCACTGTTTCCGCTTTTGCCGGAGTTGCCATTAAGGCACCCAAACCAAGTGGAACTGCTGCTACAGCTGCTTTTTTACCGAATAATGACATATTCGTGATTGCTTCTAATCTTGAGGCTTCCGTTGTAAAAAATTTATCATAAGAAAGCTTATCTAATAATTTAAGAATATTCATAATGTAAGTTTTTGAAGATAAATAATTAATTAATGCCTCTTTCTTTCCAGGTGAAGCGGTTTTTGATAAATCCTCCGGCCACCATTACAATGTCTTTAGGTTCTTTGGCAACGTCAAGTCCATTGGCATCTATTACATCATCCCCTGAAAAATCTGCAGATCCGGGGTTGATCAGATTTCTAATGGCTGAGGCATGTCTTGCTTCTACTGAAACTATTTTTCCTGCAATAACAAGATAAGCGGAATTGGTGATGTATTTTCCGGCACCGTTATACGCGGCTACTCCTGTATCTTCCAATGCTTTTGCTGTAGCCAATACAGAATTTCTGTCATTAAAATTTACATTAGGGTACTGAAAATCAAGTTTTGGAAGAACATTCTGGGTGACTCCACTGATCGCGGCCTTGAAAAAGTCCCTATGAATAACTTCATGGTGGTATAGATCTGTAAAAACTTCTTTTTCAATACTGGAAATACCCGCATAAAAATTATTAACTACCTTAGTATAGAAATCAGCTTCCAGCTGTTCAAGGGCATAAGCATAATTTAATACGCCAACATCTCCTGATCCAAGATCAAAAATCTGGTCATTATTCATCTGCTGAAAATCATCATCATCATTACAGCCTATCATGGTAAGCCCTGCAATAGCTAATCCTACTCCACTCAATTTTAGAAAATTTCTTCTGCCTGTATCAAGAGTAGCACCCTGATTAGAAACATGAATTGTTTTTTTCATAATATTAATTTTTTAAGTGTTTGATTATATGTGAGAAGAAGAAAAAACAGCATACTCAATATGCTGTTTTAATTCTTATGGTTTTAAGGCATCAGAACCGTATCGATTACGTGAATAACACCGTTGGATTGATTAACATCTGCAATGGTTACTTTGGCACTGTTTCCTTTAGCATCTTTTATATAAAGAT
The DNA here is from genome assembly GCF_003815715.1 of Chryseobacterium sp. G0162. Lineage (NCBI taxonomy): Bacteria > Pseudomonadati > Bacteroidota > Flavobacteriia > Flavobacteriales > Weeksellaceae > Chryseobacterium > Chryseobacterium sp. G0162. The sequence continues at coordinate 4,860,575 of NZ_CP033922.1, forward strand.
CTTTTCCTTTTGTCCAGAAAGTAAGCTCTTCTCCCTGCACTGTTTTCATCATGCTTTTTCCGTTTCCTGCTTTTACAGCTGCCCATATTTCTTTAGCACTGTATTTCCCAGGAAGAACATGGTAAGTTAAAATGCTGGTAAGCATTGCTTTATTTTCAGGCTTTACAAGATTTTCTACTGTTCCTTTCGGTAGTTTTGCAAATGCAGCATCTGTAGGAGCCAATACTGTGAAAGGGCCTTTTCCTTCTAAGGTTTCTACCAGTCCTGCAGCTTTTACTGCAGCAACCAGGGTTTTATGATCCTTAGAGTTTACAGCATTTTCAATAATGTTTTTGGAAGGGTACATAGGAGCACCTCCTACCATTACTGTTTTTTCTTTCATCATTTGTGCATTTACCTTCCCACTGAAAGCAAATGATAAAGCTACCATTGCTAAAACTGTGATTTTTGTTCGTGTGTTCATTGTAATATTTTTTTAAATTAATTATAGTTAATTTGTGTTTTAATATCATTTACGAGCTTGGTTTTATTTTAGATTGAAAAAAAATAAAATTTAATTTAAATTACTGTAAATCAGTGTATTATTTTTTACTTGGAATAAAATCAAGGCAAATAGAGTTCATACAAAAGCGTTTTCCTGTCGGTTTCGGACCATCTTCGAAGATATGTCCCAAATGAGAACCACATCTTCCACATAGAACCTCTGTTCGGATCATATTGTAAGAAGTATCTTTTCTGTAGGTAACACTATTTTTACGAATGGGTTGATAAAAAGACGGCCAGCCACAAGTAGTAGCAAATTTTGAAGTAGAAAGAAACAGGGCATTTCCGCATACTGCACAATAATAGGTTCCTTTCTCATCAAGTTCATAATATTTTCCAGTGAACGCAGTTTCAGTGGCTCCTTCTCTGGCAACCTGATAGAGTTCAGGTTTTAAAATCTTTTTCCATTCCGAATTACTAATCTTCAGTGGAGATTCAGCAGTATGGGAGTAATAAGGATTTTTAGTTTTAAAAAGATCTGTTTGTGCTTTATATTCTCCGGTGGCTATTGCTATACAAGAGAGTAATAGTAGTTTTGATATTAGATTTTTCATAATAGTTATTTTAAATTTTTCTCTTAATATCATATACGGGATAAAAGAATATTCAGATTTTGTTGAGAATATGTTTTATTTTATTACATTTGGATAGAAAAATAAAAGTTATTAAAACAACCTGCTCAGAAGAGGAACTTATCGTTTTACTGAAAGAAAAAAACGAAAACGGTTTTCATTATCTGTATGACCACTATTCCGGTGCGTTGTATGGTGTTGTTCTTCGTATTGTTCAGTCTAAAGAATATACGGAAGAAATCCTCCAGGATGTTTTTGTTAAAATTTGGAATTCTATTCATCAATATGATGCTTCCAAAGGAAGATTTTATACCTGGATGATTAATATTGCCCGCAATACAGCGATCGATTATCTAAAATCGAAAGGATTCCAAAACGAACTTAAAAACCAATCACTTCCAGATTTCGTATATAACACTACAGAACTTTCAACGACCAATAATTCATCCGATTATATTGGATTTAACAATGTACTTGAAGGACTGGAAGTGGACAAGCAGGAACTCATTAATCTTGCTTATTATCAGGGATATACCCAAAATGAAATATCCGAAAAACTGAAGATACCGCTGGGAACGGTAAAAACTAAAATGCGTAATACGCTGATGAAATTAAAAGATTTGCTAAAAGATTATCAATAAATTGAACACTAAGGAATACATATCATCCGGAATTATAGAATCTTATATTCTAGGTCATGCTTCTCCCGAGGAAGCAGGCATTTTGGAGTGTGTGATGAAAAACAATGCTGAAGTGAAAGCCGCTTATGAAGAAGCGCAAAAAACTTTGGAAGATCTGGCTACTGCCCAGGCTGTAACACCTCCAAATGATCTGAAATCTAAGATTTGGAATACCATTCAGCAGAAACAGTCTACTGAAGAAGAAACCCTTTCTATTCCTGTAAATACTCCTGTCTCAAAAGATCGGGAGGAATTTAAAATTGAAGGAGAAACCAAGAAGAATACTAATTGGAAAGCCTATGCTGTTGCGGCATCTGTTTTATTTCTTGTAAGTATTGCAGGCAATCTATTTTGGATGAACAGCCAGTCGGCTACGAAGCAAGAAATGACAAAATTGGCAGCAGAAAAGCAATCTCAGGATGCTGCTATGAAAAAGATGGATCACAAACTGAATATGTTCTCTAATCCGGATATGCAAATGGTAATGTTAAAAGGCGTAGAAAAGCATCAGGATGCCAAAGCCATGGTTTTCTGGGATAAAAAGACAAAAGAAGTTTACCTGAATGCTGAGAATCTTCCTAAAGCCCCAACCGGGATGCAGTACCAGCTTTGGGCTATTGAAGACGGAAAACCTGTAAATGCAGGAATGTATGCCGAAAATAAAGATAGCCAGATTGCATTGGCTACCATCTCAAAAGCACAGGCTTTTGCCATCACACTTGAAAAAGAAGGCGGAAGTAGTGTTCCGACTATGGAAAATATGTATGTAATGGGAGGAATATAAGATTCCTATTCAATATTCATCTCCTATCTGGTTAAAAGCTTTTTATCATTTTTAAAGAATGCTTTTAGAAAAATTATTCAAAGAGTTCAATGTTGATCTCAATACATTTAATACAGCTGAATCTGAGCTTTTTGACCAGTTTTTTGAACGAATATGGGTTAAAAAGAACACATTTCTTATTCAGGAAGGTGAATTAGAGAAATACAGTTATTTTATTTTCAATGGTATAGCACGTTGCTGGACCTTAAATCATAAAGGTGAGGAACAAACCTTCTGGTTTTGTAAGGAAGGCTCCTTTTCTTTGTCTAATATTTCATTTACCCTCCAGGAAAAGTCAACTTTTAATGTGCAGACCATTACAGATTGTGAAATATATAGGATTAATCAGGAACAGGCTATCAGGCTATATGAAGCGATTCCTGGTTTGAAAGCAGTCTTTGAAAATCTGACAGCCAGATTGTTGAATAAGCTTTTGAATAGAAATATCGACCTGATAAAATACACTCCCGAACAGTATTATTTACAGATGATGGAAGAATTTGGAAATACTTTCAATTGTATTCCATTAAAGGATATTGCTTCTTATTTAGGGATTACTCCACAAGCATTAAGCAGAATACGGAAACGGATTTTTTAACCCAGGTTCAGTGGTTGAGAGGTAAAAAATACGATTTTTGCTACTCAAAATTTACGACTATGATAAGAGAAATACATGAAATAGATTATCCTCTGCTAATGAAAATCTGGGAAAGTTCTGTACTCAATACCCATGATTTTCTGAAAGAGGAAGATTTTAATTATTATAAAAAAGAGATTCCCGGTTATTTTGAACATGTTATTTTATTAGGGTTTGAAGAAAATGGAACTTTAGTTGGATTTATGGGAATTGCTGAAGGAAATCTTGAAATGCTGTTTATTCATAACGATTATCGTGGTAAAGGGATTGGTAAAAAACTGATTCAGTATGGAATCAATCATCTAAACGTAAATAAAGTAGATGTGAATGAACAAAATGCTCAGGCCGTGGGCTTCTATCAATATATCGGATTCCGTGTTCTTGATAGATCAGCATTAGATAATCAGGGTAAAGAATATCCTATTTTACATATGGGATTATAATTTGGTAAAAGAAATTTATATGATAACCAAAAAGCATCCAAATCGGATGCTTTTTTGATTTTCTATGAGGTTGAAAATAGTTAAGATGCATATTCTACAGACGCTTCTTTAGCAGCAGCAACCATAGCAATTAAAGCTTTTTCTGTTTCTTCCCAATGTCTGGTTTTCAATCCACAGTCAGGATTTACCCAAAGCTGATGAGCAGGAATTACATCCTGTGCTTTTTTCAGCAGTTCAATCATTTCTTGCTTCGAAGGAACTCTCGGAGAATGAATGTCATAAACTCCGGGACCGATTTCATTAGGATATTTGAAATCTGCAAAAGCATGTAGAAGCTCCATTTGAGATCTTGAACATTCTATCGTAATCACATCCGCATCCATATCTGCGATATTCTTAATGATATCATTAAATTCTGAATAACACATATGAGTATGAATCTGGGTAGCGTCTTCTACTCCACTTGCTGATATTTTAAATGCCTCTACAGCCCATTTCAGGTAATTTTGCCATTCTGTTTTCCTCAATGGAAGGCCTTCACGGATAGCTGGTTCATCAATCTGAATAATTCTGATGCCTGCCTTTTCCAGATCCTGAACTTCATCACGAATGGCAAGAGCAATCTGTTTACAAGTTTCAGAACGGGGCTGATCATCGCGTACAAATGACCATTGTAATATGGTTACAGGACCTGTTAACATTCCTTTTACCCATTGATTGGTTTGAGACTGAGCATATTGAGACCAGTATACGGTCATAGGTTCAGGTCTGGAAACATCTCCGAAGATGATCGGAGGTTTTACGCAACGGCTTCCATAGCTTTGTACCCAGCCGTTTTTAGTAAAGGTAAATCCTTTCAGTTGCTCTCCGAAATATTCCACCATATCATTACGTTCATATTCTCCATGTACAAGAACGTCTATTCCGATACTTTCCTGCCAACGGATGGTTCTTTGGGTTTCTTCTTTTAATAGAGCATCATATTGTTCTGTAGTCAGTTCTCCTTTTTTGAATTTTGCCCTCCAGGTTCTTACTTCTGCTGTCTGTGGAAATGATCCGATGGTTGTAGTGGGAAATAAAGGAAGCTGCAATGCTTTTTGTTGCTCTTCTTTACGGATATGGAAAGAATTTTTTCTTTGTGAATCTTTCTCAGTCACGGCATTCGCTCTGAGTTTTACATTTTCATTATGGATCAATGAAGATGTTTTTCTATCTGAAACCGCTTTTTTATTTTCTTCAAAATCCTGAAGAATATTCTCATCAGAAGTTTCTGAAGCTAATTCTTTCAGGGTAACCACTTCTTTTACTTTTTGTTTTGCGAAAGCGAGCCAGTTTTTGATTTCAGCATTAAGGCTGGTTTCAAAGTCTAAATCACATGGTGAATGAAGCAGGGAGCATGACGGAGCGATTAAAACTCTTTCAGATCCCAGTGTTTCGGTTGCTTTTTTAATAAAGGATAGAGAGTTTTCGTAATCATTTTTCCAGATGTTTCTTCCGTCTACGATTCCAAGAGACAGACTCAGGTGTTCAGGAATAGAATGAAGAACATCTTCGAGTTGTTCAGGATTTCTTACCAGATCAATATGCAGAACATTTACAGGAAGTGATGTGGCAAGAGCTAAATTATTCTTTAATCCTTCAAAATAAGTGGTTACAATGAATGTAAGCTTCGGAAACTGTCTTCTAAGTTCAGCATACACAAAAGTATAGACTTCTTTTGCTTTTTCATTGATATCTAATGCTAAAAAGGGTTCATCAAACTGAATCCACTGAGCGCCCTGGCTTTGTAGTTTTGAGATAATCTCAACATAGACCGGAAGAAGATTGTGGGCAAGATCCAGTTTATCAAATCCTTCTTCTTTCTCTTTTCCTAAAAGCAGATAAGAAACGAGACCGATAATCACAGGTTTTGCATTGATCCCCGCCTGTTTGGCGCCTGCAAATTCATTGAAAATCTTATCTGAAGTAAGTTTGAATTGCTGGTTTTTATAAAATTCAGGAACGATGTAGTGATAATTGGTATCAAACCATTTGGTCATTTCCATGGCTGTGATATCTAATTCATCTTTCTGGTATCCTCTTGCCATGGCAAAATAAAGATCCAATTCAGAATTGTTTTTTTTCAGGGCTACTTCATGATAGCGCGTTGGAATAGCGCCTACTACCAGACTCATATCCAGAACCTGATCGTAATAAGAAAAATCATTACATGGAATAAGATCAATTCCGGCTTCTTTCTGAAGGTTCCAGTTTTGACTGCAGATGTTTCTTCCTACGGTAAGAAGTTCTTCCAAAACAATTTTACCTGACCAATATTGTTCGCAGGCTTTTTTAAGTTCTCTTTTGCTACCAATACGCGGGTAGCCCAGAATGTGAGTTTGCATTTTTACAAATTTTAAATTAAACTTATTTTAAATGCTCTTTTCATGCTTCGGAATGCTTGCTAGGATAGAAAAATTTGAAAATCAATGATACAAATGCATGGTACTACTTCATCCGGAGATAAAATGTACTGCAATATATCATCTGTATGACTCAAAAGCTTCAGATCGCGAAAGCATTGTCAATTCAGTAAAGGCAGGTCTCCTGACTTGTAACGGTTTCTGTCATCCTTCCCGCTTTTGGCAGTGGATATCCAAGGACAGAAACCTTTGGTGTGTTACTTACAGTTGCGCGACAGTTCGTGATTTTCACACGATTCCCTATTAATTTACCTTAAGTAAAACCTTTCCTGTTTGATGAAGATTGTAAAGAACTGATCTTTTATCAATATCAAGCCTGATAAAAGATTTTAATTTTGTGTAAAATTATTAAAACAGAATATAATAGCAATTAAAAGTAATTTATTCGGTTAATTAAACTTTTTAAATTATATTATATAGAATATAATTCTGTAAATTTGGATGATTTTAAACTCTAAAAGAATAATATTCTGTGGAACAACTCGATGATAAGGATTTAAAACTCTTGAAACTGCTTCAGAACAACGCAAAACTGACAGTTAAAGAGCTGGCAAAGGAAGTTAATCTATCTCCATCTCCTGTTTTTGAGCGGGTAAGAAGGCTTGAGCAGGAAGGTTTCGTGAAAAGATATGTGGCGGTTCTGGATGCGGAAAAGCTTAATCGTGGATTTACGGTGTTTTGCCAGATCAAATTAAAAATTCATGATCGGTCCGTAGGTTATGATTTTGTAAAAGAAATTCTGGAAATTCAGGAAGTGGCAGAATGTTACAATATTTCCGGAGATTTTGATTTCTTATTAAAGGTTCAGGTTCGGGATATGAAACATTATCAGGATTTTGTATTCAATAAGCTAGGCTCTGTAGATTCTATAGGGAGTACCCATAGCACATTTGTAATGGCTGAAGTAAAGAATAATCAAGGGATAACTTTATAAAAAGGTATCCGTTAAAAATTTAGACATTGAATTTCACACTGTTGCAAGAATTAAAATTGGGGCATACACAGTAAATAATAGTTATGTTTTACAAATGTTCTGCCCCAAAATATAGATTATATTGTTATTTTTATTCCGGCTGAGATATTAATGCCTGGTAGCGGACTTAGGAACTTTAGTTGTGAGTTTTGAAGCCTTGCTTCAGAATTCAACAGATTGTTTCCTACGATATAATATTCCAAATTTCCTATTCCTAAGCTATCGTCTTTATAGGAAACGCGGACATTAAGCAATGAAAATGCAGGCATTGGAAGTTCAGGATTAATATTCTTTCCTAAGTATTTTTGTTTTAAATAATGGTCAAAACCAATATTAATACTGAAATTCTGTATATTACCTTCAAGATTAAATCCAAAACGGCTGGTAGGCATATTCGGCATATAATCACCATCGCTCCATTTTCTTATTGAGCTGTCTGCAACACTGATGTTTCTTACCAGATCATAATAAGCTCCTATTTCCCATTTTCCTATTTTGTTAAGATCAACTTTGTAAGCAGCTTCTGCTTCAACTCCGTTGATTTCAGTATCATCAGAACGCCATTCTTTAACCAGGAAAACTTCCCGGGAAATTCCGGTGTGAGCGAGATAAATATAATTTTTATAGGAAGTATGGTACCAGTTAGCAGATACACGAAGATTTTTCAGATTGATTCCGGCTCCCAGTTCTACAGTTTTTGTTATTTCTTTATCTAGTCTGTCATCACCGTTTTCTTCCGTCAGGATCGCGAAATGATTATTCCCTGCGTAAAGTTCGTTCACTTCCGGGGCTCTTTCGGAGTGATTATACTGGGCTTTTAAGTAAGCTTTTTTAAAGATATTCCACTGTGCTGAAGTATGAAGCTGGTGAAGCGTAAAATCCCTGTCGCTGAGGTTTCCTCCTGAAAGGCCACGGCTTCTTACGTATTTTTTATCTGTATCTGCTCTGCGCTGAACATGGTCATTCCTATAACCTAGATCCAGTTGAACACTGTTGAAATCAAGATGCTGCATCGTAAATATTCCGATTTCGCGGCTTATCGTATTGGGTAGGTATCTCTGTTTCCCATCTCCTGTCATATCTCTATATTGAACGTCAAGACCTGTGGTTCCACTGAGGAATTTCAGTTTTTGTTGTACAATTTCCAAACGCCCATTATGCTGATTCACTTCAAACTGATTGGCCCGCTGGCGATCAATAAGTTCAGCGTTTTTTGAAAATACTCCCATATAATTTAATTTGATACTGGAAATTGGGAAACCTGTAAATTGATAACCGGACTCAAACATTGCTTTATGAGATAAACTCCTGATATTGATAGGTCGGTACTCTATTTTAGGTTGAGGCTTTCCGTGAGTGTGCTGCTGCATTTTGGGAAGAGTATAGCCAGGAACACCAAAATATGAATAAGAGTTTTGATAAGCTCCACCTACATAGAATGATTTTCCTATATAACTTGTTCCAACATAAAAAGAATTGCTTTCCGAATGGCTGTTGGGGATTTCTCCATCTTTTGTTTGAACGTAATCTCTGATATTATTAACTTCATCTTTATAGCGGTCTTTTACAGGATCCTGACCGGAAACATACAGTTGATTCTTTGGGTTGGGATAATGTTTACTATCTGAAGGATTATAATAGGTAGGACTGAATGTGTATAGGTCTCCTTCTGAAAGTTCGTATTCTATCATATGATCTATAGCAAACTGACTGATATATGGAAAGAGACTTTTGTTGAGTACGTGCCTTGAATCTACTTCTATCTGGCAAAGAGATTGCAAAATGCTGTTGAAGCCTACTAATGAGGGATCATAACATCTGCTGTCCTTAGATTTTCCGGGAATTCTTACAATTTCTTGTTTTTGGTTGGCTGCTCCCACCGTCCATACCCAGTTTTTTGCGATAACTCCTTTTGCTGAAAATGCCTGTTTTTGTCCACTATTACTTCCGCCCTCAAGGAGTCCACGAAAATTGATTGTTTTATTGGGCAATTGACGGGGAACATAATCTGTTTCAATATCGATAGCTCCTCCAATACCTTTCCCTCCATAAAGGACTGATGCGGAGTTTTTATAAACAGTAATGTTTTGAACACTGTTCATTTCAATATCAGTATTAAAATCTGGGCTTATCCCGGAAAGATCGTTTACTGCAACTCCGTTTTCCAGTATTTTTACACGATTTCCGCTGAGGCTTCTGATAACCGGAGCACCAGAGTTAGGGCCATACCCGGAATTTTGGATACCTGGGATTTTTCTCAGGGTTTCCCCCAAAGTATTGGATTGAATAAAATCCAGCTTCTTCCTCGAAATATTTACACTGTTGTAATCCGTTTTTCCTTGTATTTGTATAGACTCTATGTCTTTTACATTCTTTTTTTCAGGATTAAGTTTCTGCGCTTTCAGTAGTGATGGGTAGATAAGAGAGCTTCCCATCAAAAAATAAAGGGTCTTTTTCATGTGCATGTTACTTTAATTATCAGGCAAATCTAGATAATTAAATTTATTAATGCAACAAAGTTGCTTTAATGATTTACAGATGTATAAATGAAATTAAAGCTAAATAACTAGAGGATAGATAGGTATGTATTGATGTTTATTGATATTATTTTTTATTAAAATAAAAAAGCCGCTCTGAAAAGAGCGGCATACTTTTTTAACTTTTAATGGAGCTGCTGATTAGCAAGTAGAACCACACTCTAATAATTTGATGTGGATTACACCATTAACGACACACTGTGTTTGGCATAAAGCGTTTCCTACAACGGTACCAACACCGCCGATAACACCACCTACTGTAGAACCTACACCGCCAACAACACCGCCAACGATAGTACCTACTCCTCCGATAACGCCACCAACAACGCCACCTAGACCACCGATTAATCCTCCAATTGGATCAAGTAATCCTTCTCCTGAAATAGATTTTAGTTCGTTTCTGTCTAGTTTTTTGAAATTTTTCATGATTAAAATTTTATATGATTAATACATCACAAATATATGATAAATAATAATAAACTTATATTATTTTGAATAAAATAATTAAACAATTTTATTATTTAATATTTCGTTAATATAAATGGATAATTTTAGTAATGTCGTTTTTGTTTGTATCTGATTGATTTACTAAATTTTAAAAAACATATCTCAAATTTTAAATAGTAGAGTTAATATTTTCAATATAACCGAACTTTTTTTGGGTTAATATTAAAAATTTGTCAAAATGAGTTTTTTCAGGATAAAAACAAGGGATTAGCCATTAAAAACAGATATTTTATCTGTCGATTTTAGTGTCTATAGTTAACAAATGATAAAATTCTCCAAGTTTTGTGGTAAATGCTTTCTTTATTATTGATAACAGGAGGCAAAATTCGTATTTTTGTGGACATACTTCTATCAATGTCAATTTTTTCAAATAATATACGCTCTCTGAGAGCCAAGAGAAAGGTTTCTCAACAAAATGTAGCTGATGATCTTACAATCTCCCGAGTGAGATATTCTAAATACGAAAATGGAATTTCAGAACCTCCTATCGAGCTTCTTGTTAAAATATCCAAATATTTTCATGTCAGTATAGATCTGTTATTGTCTGTGGATCTCCAAAAGTATTCAACAGAGGATATGCTGAAGCTTCCGGATAATAGAATCGTTCTGCCAGTAGCTGTGGATGATCTTGGAAATGATACCATCGAAATCATTCCCCAGAAAGCTTCTATGGGGTATCTGGAAGGATACAGTGATGTGGGATATATTGAAAGCCTTCAACGCATTGCCCTACCCTTTTTAAATAATGGAAAATACAGAGCATTTCCGGCAGACGGAGATTCGATGCCACCATTCAGAAACGGTTCTTATATTGTGGGAAAATATGTAGAGGGAATTGACGAACTGAAACCTGGAAAAACCTATGTTTTTATTACTCAAAACGATGGGATTACCTATAAACGTTTTAAGGAACATAAAGGAAATGCGATCTGTGTAAGTGCAGATAACTCTTTCTATGAACCTTATGACATTGCGTTTGAAGATATTGTAGAAATCTGGCAGTATGCCTCAGGAATTTTTCCGGAAGATTTTGAACCGGGAGATTATGAAAGCTACAATTTCAAAGAAATGTTCAGGGAATTGAGACAGGACATCAAAGAATTGGATAAAAAAGTGTCTACACGTCGTAGAAAATCTTCGAAATAAATGATGTAATAACATGACAAATAAACAGGCTCTTCAAATTAAATTGGAGAGCCTGTTTTAAAACCAAATAAAAATGTTAATATGATATGAAAATACTTTCTCGTTATATTATATAGGAGATGCTTCCAGCATTAGATTATGAAGATCTGTATTTTTAATATAAGGCTGTAAAAGCTGACTTCCTGGCCCGTAGGCTGCTACTTCCACATAATCTCCTGAATGATCCATGCTGATCCAGCCTACTGAATTCCGGCTTTTCTGAATTTCTGAATAAAGTTTGAACGGTAATTTCTTATAATTATAAAGTCCTTCTTCTTTTTCGAGTCCGTTATAAAAACTTTGCAAGTGTTTGGCTTCATCATCGCTTAATGTCAGTTTGTTAGCTTCATATATCCAGTCTTTTATATCCTTGACTGAATGGTCTTTATGGATTTTATTCAGAATATATTCATTGGTATATTGATAGGATGAAATACTATTAAAGTTTTGAGTTGCCTTATTCCCATAAATTATTCCCGGATTAGCATTTCCATGATCTGTTGTGATAATGACTAAGGTGTTTCCATCTTTTTCAGCAAAATCTATTGCTGTTTTCACGGCATTGTCAAATGCCAACTGATCGTGAATCAGTGCAGCAATATCGTTGGCATGAGCAGCCCAGTCCACTTTTCCACCTTCTATCTGAAGAACAAAACCTTCCGGATGATCCTTCATATGATCAATAGCAGCTCCTGTCATCTCTGCTAAATTCGGAGTATTCTCGAACTCAGAAAGATTAGCCCTGTCAATACTGTAAGGCAAAGCTCCTGTATTGAAGATTCCTAATATTTTGTCTCCCTTTTTAATCGTTTTTAGATCGGCACGATTTTTCAGAACTTGATATTTCTTTTTTCTGTAAACAGAATAGAGATCTTTTTGGTCTTCTCTTTTTAGTGGATTAAAAAACTCATCTCCTCCTCCCATCAGAACATCTATTCCCAGTTCTGCATACATTTCAGCAATTTGAGGTTCTGCATTTCTTTTGGCTGAATTGACGCAGAAACCTGCAGGAGTGGCATGCGTAATGGTTACAGTAGTTACACAGCCAATTTTTTTTCCAGCTTTTTTATATTTTTGCCATATTGGAATATGGGTTTCTCCATGAGCACCCATATTTAATACTCCGTTCTGTACCCTTATTCCTCCTCCGAAAGCGGAACTGGCGGCAGCAGAATCTGTTACAACAGAACTGGCAGAAGCAGTATCCATTAGTGCCCGTGAAACTTTTTTCTGATGATATAAACTGAGCCAATGACTTTCTTTTCCTAAAATATTTCTGGAATAAAGATCTGCCATTGAAAGTGTTCCCAGACTCATTCCATCACTGATTAGAAATATAATATTTTTTGCTTTTCCGGTTTCTGGAAGAGCAATATTCTTTTTAGAACTCCAAAGTTCAGAGGGTGACAGGGATAATAATCCTGAAAGTAAAACTGAACCTTTTAGAAATTTTCTTCTATCCATATATTGTATAAATAATACCCTAAATTATTTCATATTTCTATTTAATGATACTTAGTTGCATTAATAAATAGTTAAATTTAAATATGTTTTGGAAATGGATCTTCAAAATCTGATTTTTGGTCAAATAATTCCTTTTCAATATCATTGATTAGACAGTGAGTGAGATTTTGTAAAATTTGCTCTTTGTCTAGATATTGTCCAATGAAAACCAATTCATTCATTCTGTCGCCCCAATTTTTATCCCATCTGCTTTCGATAAATTCCTGATTTTCTATAAAAGAAACATATTGTGCCCTTTGACTCAAAGGCATACTGCTCCACCAAACTCCTGCTTTCTCCAGGCGAAATGAGCCTCCAGCCTGGGAAAAGTTCAATGCATCATCAGGTCTGGAAGCCAGCCAGAAAAGTCCTTTAGCTCTTAATATGCCTTCCGGATAATGATTAAGATATTCCCAAAGTCTCTCCGGGTGAAAGGGTCTTTTATCTCTAAATACTACAGAACCTATTCCATATTCTTCCGTTTCCGGAGTATGATGGTCAGACTCTAATTCCTTTTGCCAGCCTGCGGAGGACTGTGCTTTATCAAAATCAAATAGTTTTGTGTTTACAATATGTTTCAGATCGATCTGTCCAAATTCCGATTCCAGAATAGCAGCATCCGGATTTAATTTTTTAAGTGCAGATTTCAAAAATCCAAGAGTTTCCGGATCGATTAAATCTGTTTTATTCAGAATAATCACATTGGCAAACTCAATCTGGTCAGTGAGAAGGTTGACAATGGTACGGTAATCGCCCTCCATATCAGTAAGATCACGGTCCATCAATCGTTCATTCGAAGCAAAATCTTTCATGAAATTGAAGCCATCAACTACTGTTACCATGGTATCTACATAACTGAAACGGGAAAGATCTATTCCACTTTCTTCATCAATATAGGTAAAAGTTTGTGCTACGGGAATAGGTTCACTGATTCCTGTACTTTCGATTAAAAGATAGTCGAAGCGGTTTTCATGAGCTAAACGCTCTACTTCTTCCATAAGATCTTCTCTTAATGTACAACAGATGCATCCATTACTCATTTCAACCAGTTTTTCTTCTGTTCTTGAAAGAGTGTTTTGATTTTCTACCAGTCGGGCATCAATGTTAATTTCACTCATATCATTGACAATGACTGCTACTTTTAAACCTTGTTTATTATGTAGAATATGGTTTAATAAAGTTGTTTTTCCAGCTCCTAAAAAACCACTAAGTACCGTTACAGGAAGTTTCTTTTTCATGTATTCTTAATGTTTATGGTTTTTAAAGTTGATAAGATGTGCTGTAATCAGTCCAACTGCGCCTATATAGATGAAAGGCAGATGAATTTCAAATATAAAGTCAACCAATATTGAAATGGCAATGAATCCAAGTGAAGCCCAGAATAAAATTTGCAGCCCATTGCTGGTTATCTGCTTGGTCTGTCTGTATACCACAAAGGTTCCAATCATAAGAAATGCAAGGTCGATATAAGGATTATGTGATATCCCCAAAGGAATAATAAGCAACAATGGGAAGATAATACAATGAATCAGGCATAGAACGGCGGCTGATATTCCTACTGCATCAAGAATTTTTGACTTCATAAAAAGATTAGGATTTAAAATTGTTATTGTAACTTTGTTGCAAATGTATATATAAAAAATTAAATAACGCAACTTTGTTGCATTAAAATATGAAACAGGTTAGAAATACCCACGCCAAAACTGAAATTTTAAACCTTATTAATGACTCTGAGGTAGCACTGAGCCATTCTGATATTCAGAAGAAATTAGGTGAGCTCTGCAATAGAGTCACGATTTACAGGGTTTTAGAACGTCTTGAAAATGAGGGAGCTATTCACAGGATTGTTAATGTGGATGGTGTTGTTAATTTTGCGAAATGCAGTGGAAAATGTAGTCATGAACAACATTTTCATAATCATGTTCACTTTAACTGTAAAAAATGCCATTCAGTGACATGTATTGAGAATGCAATCCCTGAAATTAGTCTACCAGAGCATTTTATTGCTGAAGAATATAACTTTATTATCAGTGGTGTTTGTCCGAAATGCACGATGAAGGCATAACTTCCAGATACATACTTTAATTTCCTCTGTATGCAGAAGGCGTCATGCTGGTGTATCTTTTGAAAAACCGACAAAACAATGATGATTCAGCAAAATTTAATACATCAGCAATTTCCATTACTGACAGGTTGGTTGTTTTCAATAAAGATTTGGCCTGTGTTATAACTGCTTCATTGATCCAAACCAGAATAGACTTTCCTGTCTGTTTACGGATTATTGTAGTCAAATATTTACTGGTGAGATGCATTTTCTGCGCATAAAAGGAAACGCTTCTTTCTTCTTTATGATGCTGGTATAATAAATCAAAATATACTTTTTGACCATAAAAAAGCCTCCTTAAAGTTATTTTAAGGAGGCTTTATTTTTTACATCCGCTATAAAGGAGATATATATACTTCTATTTTAGTTCCATCATAGTTGAACGTTCCATCGGAATTGATTTTCCCAAGAACCCATTTCATATCTACCGGAACAGACCATGCAGAACCTAATGAAAATCCATTAACGGATCTGATTTCATTTCCGTTTCCTGTTGTAATGGCTGAATGAAACCATGTTTTATCAATAGGTCTGTAGAAGCCAATGGCTTTTCCTTTGGGAATTGGAGAATATCCGTCCCATTTTTTTCCTCCTGAATAGTTGAAGGTTTCTAACCATTTTTGGCCTGCTGAACCTGCTAATTGATCCGGACTAATGCTGGCTCCTCTCATATACAGGGCATAAGCAACCACATCGTGGCACACTCCATTGCTGTATTTTGAAATATTTTCTGCTCCTGAAAGAACGGCATGAGCTACGGGTGCCCTTTCAGATAAAGATAGCTGAGCCTTCCTGGCCCCTTCTGGTGTTACTGACATATTAATGTGATTTGTTTGGTTAGCGTAAAGATAAGCTTTTTAAAATTAATTGAAAATGAATGAATTATAGTAGAAACTATATATAATCACTGGTGTCCTTCAATATTGATACTCAGTTGTAACTTTTAATGTATATATCTGACATATTGTATATTAAAACTCTACTGAATCATACAGACACCAATCATGAAACATACAATTATATCGTTTATTGCTTTATTACTCCCATTTATAATGTTCGGACAGGCCCCCAAAACAGGTAACGAATATAGTGAAGCCAGGGAAATTATCAAGGATCTGGATTCGATCGTAAGCCCTAACGGAATTCAGGAAAGATATAAAGCGACTATCGGCGGTGCTCAACAATGGGTATATGTTCGTGGGCAGAATAAAGAAAATCCTGTAATCTTATTTGTACATGGGGGACCAGCCTCTCCTATTTCTCCGGTGATGTGGATGTTTCAACGGCCTATAGAAGAATATTTTACGGTAGTGAATTATGACCAGAGAGCATCCGGTAAAACCTATAATGCTAATGATACGCTGATTTTAAAGAATACGATTACTATCAATCAATATGTAGATGATGCTATACAACTTGCAGAACTGATTAAAGAAAAATATAAAAAGAAAAAAGTACTTCTGATAGGACATAGCTGGGGGACAATAATCTCTATGAAGGCTGCGTTAAAAAGACCGGATCTATTCTATGCGTATGTTGGGATCGGGCAGATTATTAATACCAGGGATAATGAAAGATTAAGTGTTGATTTTGCAGTAAAAGAAGCTACCCGTCTGAAAAATGATTTGGCTTTAAAGGAGCTGGCTTCTATAGCGCCTTATCCGGGAAATACCCCGATTACGCGGCAGAGAATTATTATTGCAAGGAAATGGCCTCAATATTACGGAGGTTTAACAGCGTACAGAAACAATTCCAGGTATTTCTTCCAGGCTCCGCTTCTATCTCCGGAGTATTCCTATAATGATGCGGAAGCTATAGGAAAAGGAAGTTTATTTACCCTGTCCAAAGTACTTCCGGAGTTTCTTGATACTGATTTTAAGAATATTAAATCATTTCCGATTCCGGTTTTCATGTTTATGGGCAGACATGATTATACCACTCCCTCAGAGCCTACGGATCAATGGCTTCAAAATGTAAAAGCTCCTTTTAAAAAGGGAATATGGTTTGAAAATTCAGCTCACCTGATTCCTTTTGAAGAACCTGGAAAAATGCTGGTTACTCTATTGAATGATGTTCAGCCTGTCTGCAAATAATAAAATCTTTACACATCCAGCTGGAAAAGTGCCATTGTAGCATTATGATAGTGATCCGGACGACCTTCTGTATCGGTCATTTTTTGATCCCCAAGATAGGTAAATCCACATTTCACATAATAATCTGTTAACCTCTGATTTCCCGCTGTAGTATCCATCCTTACGTACAATTTGTTGTGTTGAGAAGCAAATTGTTTTGCCCATTCTACGATCTGTTCTACAAATTTCTGTCCGCGGAAATTGGGATTGGTGGCAATTCGGTGTATATAGATGGCTGGGTCTTCATTTTTTTCTGCCCAAACCTGGTGATCATCAAAGGTAATACTCCAGACACAGGCTACCTGGCCATCTACAGTAATTTTAAAATGACGGTTTTCACTGATTTCAGTTTCAATCATATTTCGATCAAACTCCGGCCATTGTATACCGGATACGGTTTTCTTAAAATCAGAAGCTATTTTATATAAACTAAGGACCACTTCAATATCCTGCAAAGATGTATTCACTACCATTATTCCTGTTATGGGACGAAGTTACGAAAAATGCATGGGAATCTTTCCTTATTGTTATTCAGAATGGGTATAAATACTGTTGGATTCTTTATGTTACGTTGGGAAACGTAAATAAAAATACTATTTTTATCGGCCCAAAAGAAAAAAACAAATATGCCGACTGATGCTTCTCATAAGCTGATTCCGATGACGACCTTCGTGCTTGAATATTATGCCCACGAAGGATATGCCGATCTTCAAACCTTGAGTTTGATGAATAATTATGCTAATTTTTTAAAACAATCTCTTACATTAGGAATGTTTGTTCCTGTAGATCCCAACGGAAATGTATTGAAAGAACCTAAAAATTACACTTCATGGAAATTATTGGAGCATAATGACAACGATCATGAGAGAACAGATATGGCAGGTTTTGAAGAGTATGGTGAGTATCAGAAAGCAGAACGTAATTGTATGTTTGAAGGCTTTAGAGTAGACTATAATGGATATTCAAAAGTAAGAATTGTGGCTTCTTATGATACTTCTATAGAGTTATCATTCAATAAAAACGATCTGATCCCTACAGGTTTCAACGATGTTGAGTCGCTGACCGTTTTTGATGATATCTTTTTGACATCTAGTGCTTTAAAAGTAATTGGGATAAAGGATAGAAAATAACCTATCTATTACTTAATATATTAATTACAAATCCGGTTATTCTTATCCAGGTTTCTATTTTTTACCATTTTTTTACGTAAAAAACTATGTGCCTATGTGGTTTTAGAAAGAATTTTATTTTACCACATAGACAAATAGATGAATATCTTTATTTTCATAAAGGGAAACTGTTGACATCCTGATCTTATAAAAATGTTTTGACAATTGTTACCAGGCTCATCAGAATAACAACTATCCCAACCACCACAAACATTTTCTTTGTGGGAAGTTTGGAGGTAAGCATAGCGGAAAACGGAGCGGTAAAGACTCCACCTAACAGAAGTCCCAACACAATATTCCAGTGATGAATTCCAATGGTAAATATAAAAGTGATGGCACTGGTTACTGTCAGCAAAAACTTGGCAACTGTAGAACTTCCCACAACATAACGGGGAATTCTTCCTTCTTTAATTAACGTTCCGGTAACTAATGGCCCCCAACCGCCTCCTGCAAAGGAATCTATAAAACCACCAACAAACCCCAGTACTCTCAGGTTGGTTCTTCTTTTGGTTTTGATGCGGCCTTTATTTTTTTCTTTAAAGGCATTTCTCAAGATATTTGATCCCAAATACAAGGTGTAACAGGCAATAATCGGCTTTACGATATGGGCGTAATGTTCTCCGTAATGAGATAAAGTTAATGCACCAATGATAGATCCCACAATAGCCAGCGGGAACAGTACCCAAACCATTTTTTTATTGACATTTCCTAATTTATAATGACTGAATCCTCCGGCAGCGGTTGTAAAAGACTCTGCTGAGTGAATACTGGCACTTACAACGGGTGGTGGAACATTCAGTAAAAGTAATATAGTAGTACAGATAACTCCATATCCCATTCCCATGGATCCGGCAACAATTTCAGCCATAAAACCGGCAAACAGCATCCAGTAAAAAATATGACCATCTTTGCTTAGGAAAGTCTGAATGTCACTAGAAAGATCAAACTGATATACCACAAGACCAAAGATTCCGATAAGCAGCATCACTCCTATAATTGCCAGATAGATATTGGCTTTTCTCTGGGCTGTTTTAGTAATACTGATAAGCTTTTCAATCTCCAGATCAGACTTTGTAGGAGATAATTTTCCGTCAGACAGGTATTGTGTGGTGATCTTATTGAGTTCTATGACTTTGTGGTTAAAATCTCCTTTTAGCTGATTGCGGATGTTCTGCATATTATCCAGCACAAGGTCCATTTCATCAGGAATGGTTTCAGTGAATGTTTCTCTAAGCCTTTTAGCAATGGTAGGAGATTTTCCATTGGTGGAAATGGCAATTTTAAGACTTCCTTTTTTAACAATGGAACCTAGATAGAAATCACATAGGTCGGGCTTGTCTGCAATATTAACCAATACATTTTTTTTGTGAGCATCTTCACGGATCTGTGAGGCTAAATCAATATTATTTACAGCGATAATCGCGACATCAGTATCATTAAAATCGTCATCATGATAAGCTCTTTCGTATAAGGTTATATTGGAAAACTTTTGCTGTAAGGCTCTCACTTCAGGACTGATTTCGATTGCGATTAGTCTTATAACCGTTTCAGGAGAATTACCCAATACCGATTCCAGTTTTTCGAGGGCAATTTTTCCTCCTCCGATAATGAGTAAGGATAATGTTTCAAGTTTTAAAAATACGGGATATAAGGAATTACTCATTTCATTACAGTTTTAAGTCATACGTAAAAGCGAGATAGTATAAACCTCCGATTTCAGGGCCTGCTGCATATTGGAAGTAACGTCTGTTCAGTAAATTGGTGGCTCCAATTTTTACATTTGTGTGAATTTCAGGAATTTTCCAGCTAGCCTGGGCATCGACAGTATAGTAAGCAGGAATTTTTCCTGAAGCTAAAGGGCTTTCCCAGTCAAAACCATTTTGCCACCTTGCTACCACTGTAAATCCAATATTCTTGATAATCTCTCTGTTTCCTACACTTACATTAATCATCCATTTTGGAGTATTAAAAGCTGTAATAAACAGATCTGAAGTATTGCTGGAAGCCAGATCGTTGTAAGATACATTGGCATTGACATTGTAATTTTTAATCACATTATATCGGATCTCCAATGAGCTGCCATAACTTTTGTAAATGCTGTTGCTATTGGTGTATACTCTGTATCGGTCTTGTTTACTTCTGTCAAGCATCGCCAAAACGGCTGCATTGCTTCCTACTTGACTGTTTTTAGGAACAGCTACTTCTACCTGTCCAAGAAATCCTTCATAGATGTTGTAGTAAAAATCCCAATCCAGCGCCAGTTTGTTGTTAAAGAAAACAGATTTATATCCTATTTCAAACGAATTGATCTTTTCCGGTTGCAATTTTTGCAGATTGGCAACAGCTAAAAGTTGTTTATTGTCCTGGGCAGCCTGGCTTTGGCTTTTTCCAGCATCTACATCAGCATTTACGGCTGAAGTAAATCTGTCAATGGAAGCAAGAGTATAAGAGTTTTCCAGATATCCCAAACCGTCATTTACTTTTGAAAGACCGCCTACTCTTCTTACATTTCCGTTATTCACGAAAGAAAGAGCTTCAAATAAGGATGGAAAGCGGTATCCATTTTGAAAAGAGGCTCTGAAGTTGTGCTGTTTAACGGGAGAATACACAACACTTATTCTTGGATTGAGTTTGGCTTCAAATTCAGGGTTCCTGTCGATGCGAAGAGCCGCATTGATTTTTAATTTTTCATCAAAGAAAAGCTTGGTAATCTGGGCAAAAGCCCCATATTTCTGATAAATAACATCCTTACCAAAAGTCCCGTTGGATAACGGAATATTTCTTTCATTAACAGGTCTGTTGAAGTCTACAAAGTTGTTCCCATCAGGAGTGATGCTATACAAGCGATAGTCTATTCCGGCCAGAAGATTAAAAATCTTTACAAACCGGCTAAAATCATAGGTCAGTTCGCCTTGATAAAATCTGGATTTCTGCTCCAGTTTTGCTCCTCCCGTTGCGGGTGCTCCTGCAATTCCTGCATTGGCAGAATCCCAGTTATTAATTCTGATAATCGTATTTTTTAGCTGCTCAAAGGCTGCCGTTCCGGGAACTACTCTATTTTTATCAGCTTCACTACGGGCAAGAATTAGAGCTTCATTGAGGGTTGTTCCTGCATTCAGATTATTTTGAAGTGATGTTTGGAAGATGCTCTTCCAGTTATTGTTGGAAAGATTGGTTAGATCCAGATTGTCAGCCAAAGGTTTCAGATTGTAAGAATCTCCTGTGTTTTCTATAGACACATAAGCTCTGAACGTCAATTCTTTTCCGGTAAGTTCAACTTTATGGTTTTGAACGGTGGCATTTTGCAAACGGATTTTATTTCCTCGCTGAAAAGTTCCGTCAAGCAATCCGTAACGATATACGTAAGAAGCTTTCCACTGATCTCCAAATCGATAGTATAATCCGGCATCGAATTTTATATTCTTTACTTCCGGGCTTACAAGATCTTTTTCAAAATATCCGGTTCTGGAAACATTGAATGTGGTGGGCTTTCCGTTATAATCTACTTTTACCGCTACTCTATTGTTTCTTTCATCACCATATTTGTTCCAAAGGTCTTCCGCAGGATTATTGGCTAAAGCAAGATTCGGGTTGGCAGTAATTAAAGAATTCGGATTCTGGTCGGTATGATTATCTGAAATCCAGTCTACCCCTGTAAAATAAGAGGCGTTCAATTTTACGGCAAAGTTTTTATGAAATACTTTGGCAAATCTGATGGCACTTTCGCCCAGAGAACTGATTTTGTGATTGAAATTATCTACATGATTCACCCCGCCACGAAAATACACACTTACTCCTTCAGAGGTAAAGGGATCTTTGGTTTGTAAGCTTGCAAGGCCATTGATGGCATTCATCCCATATAACGCAGAGGCTGCTCCGGGAGTGACTTCCATAGACTGAATATCCAGTTCTGTAGGGCCAATTGCATTTCCGAGTGGAACTCCTAATGTAGCAGACTGTACATCTACGCCATCTACCAACTGCATAAATCTGAAGTTATTAGGAGAATTAAATCCTCTGGAATTAGGGATTTTCAACGTAAGGCTGGATGTTAAAAGTTGTAACCCTTTTACGTTTTCCAGGGTTTCATAAAAAGAGGCTGCCGGGCTTTCCCGGATGGTTTTAATATCAATCTTTTCAATCGCGATCGGTGATTTTAATATTTTTTCAGGAATACGGGAGGCAGAAATAACGACATCATCAATAATGGTATTCTGAGGATTAAGCCCGATGGTAAGTTTATTGGAAAGCGAAAGGATTTCCACGGTCTGGCTGGAAAATCCGTCTTTGTTGATAATCAAGCGAAAAGGAATGGTTACTCTTGTTCTGATCTTAAAATTCCCGAGCTGATCTGTTGATGCAGTGTCCTGTGTATTTTCAACCTGTACTTTCACAGCATCAAGCCCCTTTTGGGTTCCTGTATTTCTGATGATTCCACTTAATTCGATAAGCTGTTGTGCCTTTGTCTGGGTGCAGAATAGAAATGTGAATACTATAACTCCTGTTTTAGGTAGAAAATATCTCTGTCTTTTGTTTTTCATTGTTCTTCTATTTTAGGTGAGGATGAATGGAGCTGTTTGAAACTTTAATTTTTAAACCACAAAAGACACAAAAGTTATTATTTTAAACACTTTAGTTCACTTAAGAAGTTTAAAATGCTGCAGTATAAAAGTTCATATAAGATGAAAATCATAGATTTTCATAATACTAAAGAGTGCTTCTATATTCAAGGTTTGTCACTTCAAATGACTTAAGTGTTTAAAAGCTTTTGTGATTTAAATTTTCCCACAGATGGCACAGATTAACACAGATTGCTATAGATTTTTAAAAACTTATGTGTACTTCTATACTCAAAGCTTTTCACTTTAAATAGCTTAAGAGTTTAAGGCTTTTGTGACTTTTGTGGTTTAAATAAAATTCAAACAGCCTGTATGTTTGTTATTATTGAAAATCAACAACACATACACATTCGCTCACTTAGAAGAAATGGTTGATGTTTTTTTAGTTTTTTCAGGTCATAAAAAAGGCTAGTCATATTTTCAGTTTAAGGTTTGTAAGTAACGGTATGAAAAATCACCAAATGTTTCTTCTGTATGCTTTTCATTTACATAGATTCCGAAAAGTTCATCCAGCGTGGTCAGAATTTCTTCTTCGCCGATATTTTCTCTGTATTTTGTATTCAGACGCATTCCCAATCGATCGCCTCCGATATGAAGATTGTATTTACCATAAGCTGTTCCTACAAATCCGATCTCAGCATTGGGAGAACGTCCGCATCCGTTAGGACATCCGGTCATTCTGATCGTAATATCATCTTCCAAAAGACCATGTTTTTCAAGAATAGGTTCTATTTTGGTAACCAGGGAAGGCAAATAACGCTGTGCTTCTGCTAAAGCCAATGAACAGGTATTCAAGGCAACGCAGGCCACAGAGTTTTTGCGTAGAGCACTTGCTTTTTCAGTAGCCTCAGAAATTCCATATTCCTGTAACAGCCTTTCTATTTCAGCTTTGTCCTTTTCATTGATATCAGCAATGATTAGGTTTTGATTACAAGTAAATCTGAAATTCACAGGGGCAGTCTGGGCAATCTTTAATAATCCTGATTTTAAAGGATAGCCTTCAATGTCAAGAACTCTTCCATGTTCTACGAAAACAGTGTAAAACCATTTCCCTTCATGATTTTGAGTCCAGCCATAGCGGTCTTTTCTCTGTTCAAACTTAAATGCTCTGGCAGGTTCAAAACTGAAGCCTGTTCTTTTTTCCACTTCGGTTCTGTACTGATCGATCCCAAGTTTATCAATGGTGTATTTTAATCTTGAAAGCTTTCTATCACTACGGTTTCCGAAATCCCGCTGTACGGTAATGATTTCATAAACGGCTTGTAAAGCTTTTTCCTCAGAGTCTACAAATCCAAGAACAGAGGCAAGACGAGCGTAAGTAGCTTCATTTCCGTGCGTTGCTCCCAATCCGCCTCCAGCAGCAATATTATATCCTACGATTTCATTGTTTTTAATAATAGCAATCAGGGCAATATCATTAATGAAGACATCTACATCATTGTTAGGCGGAACTGCAATTCCGATCTTTAGCTTTCTCGGAAGGTATCTGTCCTGATATAAAGGATCTTCTTCAGTTTTTCGATCTACCATTAATTCATCATCAATCCAGATATCATAGTATGACTTGGTTTTTGGAAGACACATTTCACTGATTTTACCTGCTAACTCATAAGTCTGCTGGTGCAATGGAGATTCTGATGGATTGGCTGTACAGGTAACATTTCTGTTAACGTCTCCACAAGCCGCTATGGAGTCAAGGTGATTGATATTAAAATTCTGAATGGTTGGTCTTAAATGAGATTTTAAAATACCGTGCAGCTGAAGCGTCTGACGGGTTGTTATTTTGATGGTTCCTGTAGAATGGTCATTGGCAATATCATTCACTCCGATCCATTGATCCGAAGTTAAAAATCCGCCGGGAAGCCTTAATCTTATCATGTAGGAATACAACCATTCCAGTTTTTTAGAAACACGTTCTTCTCTTCTGTCCCTATCATCCTGTTGGTACATACCATGGAACTTGATTAAAGTCTGATCATCTTCTCTTATTGCTCCGGTAAAATCATCGGCAAGGCTTTCCTTTAAGGTTCCTCTGAGTCCGTTGCTTTGGGTTTTAATTCTTTCTACAGGGGAAAGATTATCTTTATGGCTCATAATTGTTTTCTTTTAAGGGTGTGGGTACTTTTTAATAAACATCTTTAGCATATCGGCCGTTGAGCTCCATTTCTTCCAGGTAATGAACCGCTTCTTCCTGACTGCGTTTTCCATGATGCTGAATAATATTGAGCAGGGTATTTTCTACATCACGGCTCATAGGATCTTTGGTTCCACATACATAGACTGATGCTCCGTTTTCCAACCAGTAAAAAACTTCCTGCGCTTTCTGTTCCAGTTTGTGCTGTACATATACTTTTTCAGCGGTATCTCTTGAAAAGGCAAGATCCAAGTGGGTTAAGCTTCCTGTTTTAAGGAAATCCTGAAGTTCCGCCTGATAAATGAAATCTGAGACAAAGTTCCTATCTCCAAAGAAAAGCCAGTTCTTCCCTTCCGCTCCAGTGGCATCACGTTCCCAAAGGAATGATCTGAAAGGAGCGATTCCGGTTCCGGGGCCAATCATGATGACATCTTTATCCGGTTCCGGCAATTTGAAATGTCCTGCATCCTGAATATAAAATTCAACCTCTCCACCTTCGCTAAACTCGCTGAGATAACCGCTGCACAGACCGTTGTGTTTCTGGTGGTCAATAAAGAATTCCGATCTGGCAACGGTTATATGAATCTCATTTTCGCCATGGGCTTCCGGAGAAGACGATATGGAATACAGTCGTGGTGCCTGAGCTGTCAGAATCTGGATTACTTCTTCAAATTCTTCTGCATTTTTAACAGGATAAATTCTAAGCAGATCCAGAAGGCTTAAACGGACTTCCGGGATAGAATGTCCTGTAATCTTAGCATATTGAGCCACTACAGTTTTGAGTAAATAGCTAATATTAAGACGTTTGTGTAAAAGCTCTTCTACAGGGGCAGTAATTTTTGCCGTTTCGACCTGTTTTTTAGGATCAATACCTGTTACAGCAATAATTTCATCCACTACAGATTTGGAATTGAAAGGAATAATTCCCAACGCAGCACCAGGCTGATAGCTTAAAGCTTCCTCTGTTTCTATTTCAATGTGATAGGTTTCTTTTTCAGAGGTGATATCATTCAGATTAATAATCGCAGATACAATGCCCTGGTATTTCTTTCTTCCTGTTGAAGCTTTCTGCACTGGTATATTTTTTACACTGTTGGCAGAAGTTTTATTCACCGCTTCAAAAACATGATCAATCCAGTTTTGGGCATCCTGTTCGTAATCAATATCACATTTTTTTAATGGAATGATACGCTGTGCTCCAAGAATTTCAAATCGGGAATCTACATCTTCTCCAGTTTTACAGAACAGAGGATAGCTGCTGTCTCCCAATGCCAGAACTCCAAATTTTAAAGTACTGAGATTGATTTCATTTTCATAGATATAATCATAGAATTTCTTAGCCAATACCGGTGGATCTCCTTCTCCCTGTGTACTGATAACCACAAAGAAAAACTCTTCTTTAGCTAAGTCTTTAGGCTTATATTGGGAAAGATCGGCTAATTTAACCTGAATTCCTTTTTTCTTGATGATTCCGGCAAGAGCTGTTGCCAGTTTTTTACTGTTTCCGGTTTCTGTACCATAAGCCAGGGTGATTTTCTTAACCGTATTCTGTTCCGGTAATGTTACCTGCAAAGGAGGCTGTACCCCTGTAAGAGGAGCTCCGGCTAATCCTGCAAGGTATCCGCTTGCCCAGATAGATTCATCTCTGGAAAGATCACTGGAGATCTGTTTAAGAATATTTAATTTAGTTTCAGACAGCATATTCGAAGAAATTTTGAGTTTTTGGGACTAAGCTTCCGTTTTCAACTGATTTAAAATAAAGACCTTCCTGTTCTGCATTTTCAAGCCAGGAGAATTCTTCATGAAGATTCACAACTTTTCCAATCACTACTAACGACGGTGAGGCAAAGGCTTTATCACCAAGTGTTTTACTAAAATCCTCAAAAGATGAGGTATACACCTTTTGATAAGGAGTTGTGGCCTGTTCAATCACAGCGATTTTTTTCTCGTTGGAAATATTCAGTTCAATGAACTTTTCTACCAGACTGGCCAGGTTTCCTTTAGACATATAGAATACAAGGGTATCCTGAGTGTTAGCAAGATCTTTCCAATAGTCTTCTGTAAGAATTTCAGACTTATAATAGGTCAGAAAACGAACAGAGGTTGAATATCCTCTGGCTGTTAAAGGCATTCCGGCATAAGCAGCAGCTCCCAAAGCAGCGGTAATTCCCGGGATAATCTCAAATGGAATATGATTTTCTTTCAAAGACTGAAGTTCATCCAGAATATTAGAAAAAATAGACACATCTCCTCCTTTAAGTCTTACGACTGTTTTGTTCTGTAACGCATAGTCTACCATTAGAGTATTGATAAGTGATTGAGGGGTAGACGCATTTTTACTGCATTCTTTGCCTACATAGATAAGTTCTGTGTCTTTATTAACATAAGTCTCTAAAATTTCAGGACTTACCAAACGGTCAGCAAGAACAACGTCTGCTTTGGCAATGGCTTTTACGGCTTTTACTGTGATCAAATCAGGGCTGCCGGGCCCTGCACCGATAAGGTAAACCTTAGGTGATTTTATTGTTGTGTTCATTGAAATCGGTGTTATTTAAAGGATTTTAGAAGAGTCCTTCAATAGAAAGATACCTTTCTCCGGTATCGTAATTGATGGTAAGAATTTTAGCTCCGGGTTGGATTTCCGGTAATTGTTTTGCGATAGCGGCTAAAGCGGCTCCTGTAGAAATTCCTACAAAAAGGCCTTCTTTTTTAGCAGCATTAATGGCATATTCATAAGCTTCATCCTTCCCTACGGTAATCACTCCATCCAAAAGGGTAATATCTAAAATGGAAGGTACAAATCCGGCTCCAAGACCCTGTAATGGATGTGGTGCAGGACTTCCGCCGCTCAATACCGGAGATAATTCCGGTTCTACTGCAATGACTTTAAGGTTGGGAAGTTGTTGCTTTAATGCTTTGGCAATCCCAGTGATGTGTCCGCCCGTTCCTACTCCTGTAATCACATAATCTAATCCTTCAGGGAAATCTTTTAAAATTTCCTGAGCTGTGGTTTCAACGTGTACTTTTACGTTCGCAGGATTGTCAAATTGTCTCGGAATCCAAGAATTGGGTGTTTCTTCCGCTAATTCATTAGCTTTCTCAATAGCCCCTTTCATTCCTTTTTCTCTAGGAGTAAGCACAAATTCTGCCCCATAGGCTTCCATGATTTTACGACGCTCTATACTCATACTTTCCGGCATTACCAGAATCAGTTTATATCCTTTTACTGCAGCTACCAAAGCTAATCCTATTCCTGTATTTCCACTGGTAGGTTCTATAATGGTACTGTTTTTATTTAATAGTCCTTTTGCTTCCGCATCTTCAATCATTGCCAATGCAATTCTGTCTTTAATGCTTCCGCCTGGGTTGCTTTTTTCTAGTTTGATCCAGATTTCATGATCTGAATTGAATAAATTATTAATCTTTACAATTGGTGTATTTCCAATGGTTTCTAGTGCATTCTGAAATTTCATATCAATACAATTTTTTGTTTTTTCTGTTTTATATTACAAAGGTTAATGATTCCGGTAAGGGATTATTATCCTTTATTCTTATTTCACTTTTATTATAGACCAGGGAATTGGGTGGGACATCCTGTGTGATCCACACATTTCCTCCGATAACGCTTTCCCTGCCTATAGTTGTATTTCCACCCAAAATAGTGGCTCCTGAATAGATGATGACATGGTCTTCAATATTCGGATGTCTTTTCTGGTTGGCTTTTTCTTTGGAGACATTCAAGGCACCGAGGGTTACTCCCTGATATATTTTGACATGATCGCCAATAACGGTGGTTTCTCCGATAACAATTCCGGTTCCGTGATCGATGAAAAAATATTCTCCAATCACTGCTCCCGGATGAATGTCTATTCCTGTTTTGCTGTGTGCATATTCTGAAATAACACGAGGTAAAACAGGTACTTCCTGGTTCCAGAGCTGATGCGAAATCCTGTATACATAGGTTGCAAAATATCCGGGATACGCAAGGTATATTTCTTCCAGAGAGTCTGCTGCCGGGTCAAATTCAAGGATAGACTGTGCATCCTGAACGAGATGACCATAAATTTGTGGCAAGGCCTCAAAAAAAGCATTTACCTGCACTTCGGTAAGGTCTTTATCTCTTGTGATTGTATTAATCAGGACTGAAAGATGATCGTGCAGTTGGGCTAAATCCTGTTTCAGCTGATCAGGCGTATTGACTTCTTGTGGAAGAAACAATACTTTATACAATTCTGTTACAAAAACCTTTACTCTGGCTCTGTCAAAGAATCCATGGGTTTTATTCTGTTTGCTCTGATGAATTCTTTCTATAAAATGATGGGTAACTGACATGTTCTTTACTGAATTATGCAGGCTGCAACCGTTGAATTAGAAGTTTCATCTACCAAAATTGCAGAACCTGTTCTTTTGTTATTGATAAAACTATCATAGACCAAAGGTTGTGCCGTTCGTAGGGTTACTTTTACCACTTCATTCAGTTTGATATCCCCTTCTGCTTTTTCCTGGGTAAGGGTATTCACATCAATTTTATAATCAATCTCTTTCACTACGGCTCTTATCAGTCTGCTGTTCTGCTGTAAGAGGTATTTATTACCAGGTTGCAACGATTTTTGATCGAGCCAGCAAAGCAAAACTTCAAGGTCTTTTTCTATCACAGGAAGCTGTTCTTCGGTAGCAAAAATATCTCCTCTGCTGATATCTACATCGTCGTTTATATGAATAACAACAGGTTGTCCTTCAAAGGCTTCTTCTTTTTCAATTCCGTTGATCTCGATTTTTGCAATTTCGGTTGTAATGCCTGCCGGAAGGATTTGGATTGGGTCTCCTTTCTGAAACTTTCCGCTTAAAACCTGCCCGGCATATCCTCTGTAATCATGCAATTCTTCAGTCTGAGGACGAATGACATACTGAACCTGAAAACGGCTGCCGGTATTCAATTCTTCATTCAGGGTAACATTTTCCAGATATTCTAAAAGAGAAGTTCCCTGGTACCAATCTGTCTGAGCTGACTTGGATACAATATTGTCGCCTTTAAGGGCCGAAATCGGAAAATAGCTTACGTCATTTAATCCAAGACTTTCCGCAATTTTAGCATAATCTGCTTTAATAGTTTCAAATACTTCCTGTGAATACTCCACCATGTCCATTTTATTAATGGCTACAGCTACTTTCTTCAATTTTAATAACGAAGCAATGATGGAATGTCTTCTGGTTTGCTCGATTACTCCCTGACGGGCATCAATCAGAATTACCATCAAATCGGAGTTGGAAGCTCCGGTAATCATGTTTCTTGTATATTGTACGTGACCGGGAGCATCGGCAATGATAAATTTTCTTTTGGAGGTTGAAAAATACCTGTATGCAACATCGATGGTGATCCCCTGCTCCCTTTCAGCACGTAAACCGTCCGTAAGAAGAGCAAGGTCTACCCCGTCATCATTTTTATTTTTAGAATGTTTTTCCAGTACTTCTAACTGGTCCTGTAAAATACTTTTACTATCGTATAGCAGTCTTCCGATCAGGGTACTTTTACCGTCATCTACGCTTCCTGCTGTTATAAATCTTAATATATCCATCTGTTTTGTTTATGAGTAATGAATAATAGGTAATGAGTAATGGTGAGTGTCATAAGTAGAAAAGTTGTTATTTAATCACTTATTACTCATTACTCATTGCTAATTACTTATTTAAAAATAGCCTCCTTTTTTACGATCTTCCATTGCCGCTTCTGTGACACGGTCATCAATTCTGGTTTCGCCGCGTTCAGAGATTCTTGTGGCTACAATTTCTTCAATCACAGCATCAATGGTTGTTGCTTTAGATTCTACTGCTGCAGTGCAGGTCATATCTCCTACGGTGCGGTATCTTATCTTTTTTACAGTAATTACATCATCTGTTTCCAGGGTTGCGTGGTCAGAATTAGCAATCCATTGCCCGTTGAGATCTACCACTTCTCTGTCATGTGAGAAGTAAATGGATGGAAGTTCAATTTTTTCTCTTCGGATATAGTTCCAGATGTCAAGTTCTGTCCAGTTGCTGATCGGAAATACTCTTACATTTTCTCCTTTATGGATTTTTCCGTTGAAGATGCTCCATAATTCCGGACGTTGAAGTTTTGGATCCCACTGTCCGAATTCATCACGAACAGAGAAGACTCTTTCTTTGGCGCGGGCTTTTTCTTCGTCTCTGCGGGCGCCTCCGATACAGGCATCAAATTCAAATTCTTCGATAGTATCGAGTAAAGTAAAGGTTTGCAGCCAGTTTCTGCTTGGGAATTTCCCTTTAGGCTCTGTTAACCCTTTCTTTTTGATGGTATCTTCTACTTTACGAACTACCAAGTCAACTTCCAGGTGATTAACAAGTTCATCTCTAAAGTTCAAGACCTCAGGAAAGTTGTGTCCTGTATCTACATGAACAAACTTGAAAGGTATTTTTCCGTAGCGGAATGCTTTTGATGCTAAATGAGCCAGCACAATACTGTCTTTTCCACCGCTAAACAAAAGTGCCGGGCGTTCAAACTGTCCTGCGACTTCCCTTAAAATATAAATAGATTCAGCTTCCAACTGATCCAGGTAATCTAAATGATATGTTGACATGTTTTTCTTTTTTATTGATGAATATGTAGACCGCATTCCTTTTTGTTGGCATCTTCCCACCACCAGCGGCCGGCTCTGAAGTCTTCTCCTTCCTGAATTGCTCTTGTACAAGGCTCGCACCCGATGCTTACAAATCCTTTTTTATGAAGATAATTGTAAGGAAGCTGATGCGTTTTTACGTAGTCTGTCACTTGCTCAGTGCTCCAGTGTAGAAGCGGATGAAATTTAATGATCTGATTATCTTCGTCCCATTCCAATGAGGGCATATTCTGCCTGTTTGGAGAATGTTCAGCCCTTAAACCGGTAATCCAGACTTTATATCCTTTCAAAGCAGATTTCAGTGGATGTACTTTACGAATGGTACAGCATGCTTTTCTCTGCTCTACGGACTGATAAAAAGAATTGGGGCCGTTTTCTGATACAAATTTTTTCAGTTCTTCAGTATCCGGATAGTACGCTTTGATCTCTTTTTTGAAGAATGCTTTTGTAGAAGCCCAGGTTTCATAAGTCTGTTCAAAAAGCCTTCCTGTGTCCAATGTGAAAATCTCTACATTCAGGTTTTTTATTAAATGAGTGATGACCTGATCTTCATAACTGAAGCTTGTTGAAAACACTACTTCACCTGGAAATATTTCTATAAGTGATTGCAAAATATCCTGTTGAGAAGACTCTCCTAGGATTTCTTCTTTCAATTTTTCGAATTCGTTTTTCAGACTATTTTCCATTTCCATTCCAATTTGTTGATGCAAATATATATAAAATTCTATAACTCCTATCAAAATAGTAGAATTTAAATGAAAAAAATTATTTTTTTTCGATAAACTTGGTCAGAGTGGCCTCCATCATGCTTTTTCTGGTCTTCTCACGAACGATCATTAGCTCGTTTCTAAGGTAACATTCTGTTTCATCTACGCAATCGTCACATGCTTCGTAGAAATTTAAAGATACGCAAGGGGTTAATGCAATAGGCCCGTCGAAAATACGGTAGATATCCGCCAATGATACTTCATCAGGTGATTTTAGCAGGTAATATCCACCTACTTTTCCTTGTTTACTGTTAACAAGTTTAGTTCTTTTAAGTTCAAGAAGTATTTGCTCGAGAAACTTTTTGGGAATGTTTTCATCCTGTGCAATAATCGAAGTGGACAGATAGCCTTGATTGTAATTTCTTGCTAATCTGACCATTGCTTTTAGCGCGTATTTGCAACGTTTGGACATCATAATCTACGCAAGGTATAACAAATTATCTGATAAATGAAACGAAAGATAAATGATCCTGAAATATTTTTAGCCCAGGAAAAGTAAAGGAAGCTGAAAGTGCAACGGTGGTAAAGTATAATACAGGCCATTCTTCACATTTTCAGCTCTTTTTATTTATTGCTCTTTTGAAAATAAGAAATATGCTAATGCTCTGTCCTCTCTTTCCAGGTTTTCTAATCTGTTAAATCCACTTTTTAGAAGGACTTTCTGTGAACCAATATTATCAAGATCTGTTAATGCAACGATTTCCTTTTCCTGATCGGCTGAAAGACAATAATCAGCAAGTGCTTTACAAACCTGAGTTCCAATCCCTTTTCCCCAGTAATTCTCTCCAAGCATATAGCCTATTTCTATGGAGTTGGCATTTTCAGCGAAAATTCTGGCGAGGCATACTCCCACAAAAGCGTTATTCTGGGCATCAAATATTCCCCATCTGCTGAGTGACCCTTTTTTATAATCCAGCAATGCTTTTTCAAACATTTGTTTAAATTCTTCGGGGGATTTATAAGGCAGATAACGGGTAACATTCTCGTTTGTAAACAGATCTAAAAATAAATGAAGTTCCTGAGGAGTGAACTCCCGTATGATGATTGTGTCGTTATTATAGTACATAGGATAATTTGAGTTTGAAATTAATTAATAAAATTAGGTAAAATAAAGTGATGACCATGGAATACAGGATAATAATTGCTTTCTTCCTGAAAAGATATATCTTCTCCGCCAACTTTATTCTAAATTCAAATGTTAACTACTAATATCTAATTTGAATTCACAATATATTAATTATCATAAAAAATAATCCCCAAAATGATACTGTAGTCTTCGCTACTAAAAATGGAACAGCTTTTTTTCTCTCCATCAATATAAGATAATCTTACATTTTTTAAATTTGAATTTTTCATTTTTTTTACCACCTCACAATGCCCCTCAAAAGAGTTATCCAAATGAACACCCAAACCTAATCTATCATTATAAATATGATATAAATGTTCTCTCGTTTGAACAAAAGAATCCACAATTATTTTATTTTTAATATTATTGATATAAGACTCAACTTGATCTGGTAATTTCTTGTACTATATAATTCTTGTATTATTTTGTCTTCCATAATTTTTTATTTTAAATATGGCGTCTAAGCTCTTCCTAAATACACATTTGCAAAATCTGGATGTTTATCATGAACCCCTCTAATTAAAGTAATTGTTGGTTCTTTTTTTTGTATATCTCCTTTAAGAATTAAAGGCAGAGACCATAAACCAGCTCTTAAACCACCTGCTAATTTCGCTAATATACTTCTAATTGCAGTTCCTGTTGACACATCTGCAGAGGGTATAGGCAATACTTTTCCGTTCATTGCACATCATTGCACTCTTTAAAGTTTTTTTCCAGAGTTGAGGGGGGCTGGAATATTAAGTTGCTGCCTAAGATTTTGCCCCTGACCTATCATACAGTATGAGCAGATTGCCAAATTATTACTAGATACAGCTCTAATTGAAGGATTAAGAACAATTTCCCCTACATCAATAGGACTTGTTGCTGTTCCTATGGATTGTGGCCCATTAGGACCAGAGCCTCCAAGATATAGCACCTGTGGGACCTGTAAAAAATATAAGTTTTAGTGAATTAAAATTGATCTAAAATTAGGGTATTTCTGAAATACCCTAATTTATTTATAATATACTTTACATAACGTGATTAATAGCTAAAATAACAAATCTATATTTCTATTTTTTATTATCCTCACCATATATTTTCTTAAGATTTTCAATTTGTTGGGCCTTTTGCAAAGAATCTTCTCTTCTTTCTTTTGCAACAAATTCTGGTGCGTAAGGTCCGGTCTGATTTCTTTTTGCTTGTGCAAACAATACATAAAATGAAAAAATGAAATTAGTAATTATTAAAATTATAAAACTATACACTATTTTTTTATTTTTTTTTATTTTCTCATCTGGTAATTTATCAAACTCTTTTACTACATATTTCCATTGATCTTTATAATGTAAAAGTATGTAATCAAAAATAAATAAAACCATTACTATTATTATCCATATTTTCTTTGAAAGCACACCAGAATTTGTATAAAAAATAACATTATAATAATTTGTAAAGGAACTTATTAACAAAATACCTATAATAATCATGTATAGACTAGAAAGAAAATCATAGGAAAAAATTGTAATTGACTTTTGCTCTCTTTTATATAAAACATAAAAAGTATAATAATAAGCTTGTTTCATTTTTTTCATAATTAAAATTTTAATGCTGAATTACTAAAAAGTGGGTGGCCTGTCATTTGTTGTTCATAGGCTTCAGTTCTAGCAGCAGTCTCCGAAGCACCAACCCATCCTCCAGGATAGTAGTTATCAATTCCAAAATATAGTGTACTAATTATAGCTCCGTAGACACCTCCTTCTGTTCCTAAAAGCCCCATTCCAGTATTCAGTAACATTTTATTAGGGTGTACTGCATTTAAAGAACTAGGATCATTATTATAGATTTGAACTCCTCTAATATCCATAGCGAAACCAATACCTAAAGATACTCGACCTACCCCTTTTCCAATTTTACTTATTGCTGTAGTTTTTGTATATGCATTTTTAATAAAAACATTACCATTCGCATTAGGACGATATAGCTTAATTGATGAACCTGTAGTTGTGACTCTGGTTTGCCCAGATAAATTTTCTACACTTGCAGCCGCTGTTGCAATTCCCCAATTTGCTCGCCCTCCGAAGCCATACCACTCAGGGGTATTATCCGGTTGATAAGGATAAAAATCCTTATAAGATCTCCTGATTTCCGGTATATTGGGTGTTGAGGTATTCTGCAATCTAGGTGCAGAAATCCCTCCTCCATTACATACTAAACAATTAGAAGGCATTATAGATAGTGTGTTGGATGCCACCGCTTTTACAGGAGAGTTCAATATCACTTCCCCCACATCAATAGGGCTTGTTGCTGTTCCTATGGATTGTGGGTTACCAGTACCTGAGCTACCTGGTACTGGATCACCTTCTAGACCTGTTGGATCTGCAAAGAAGATAGGGTTTTGGTAAGCATACCCATAAGGATCTAGTGTCTTGCCGCTTAAGGATCGTGATGACCAAAGATTCCCAATTCAGGTACATAGAATCTGGCTCCTAAATCATAGAATCCGTTTTCCTGTAATTCCTGACCTAAGAATTTATAATTATAATTAGTCCTGAATTCAGTTAAGAAAGAACTGCTGTTATACCCTTCATGCTTTAAGCCAAAAGGATAATAGTTACTTTCTTCTTGAAAAACTACACTTCCCGCAAACCTTACTCAAACTCCATGTGTTCACTACTAATATATATTATACAATCTTAATTATGTTAATTATCATAAAAAATAATTCCAAGAATAACACTGTAGTCTTCACTACTGAAAATGGAACAACTTTTTTCAAAACCTTCAATAGATGATAATTTTACATTATTTAAATCTGAATATTTCATTCGCTTTACGACCTCGGTTAACCCTTCATAATATTCTCCAGAATAAATACTGAAGTCAAGTCTATCATTATAAATTTCATATAAATGTTCCCTTGTTTGAACAAATGTAAACTTAAAAATATCTTTTTGACCTTTAATTTTGTTGACATAATCTTTAACCAACTCCAAAAAGTTTCTGATTTCAAATAATTCGTTTATTATAATATCATTCATAAATTATAATTTTATTTTAAATATGGTGTCCAAGTACCAGCACCCCAAGGTTTAATTACCTGAGCACCATGAACAGGTCCAAAAACTTGAACCTCCTGCTCTCCACGATGT
This sequence comes from Chryseobacterium sp. G0162, assembly GCF_003815715.1. Taxonomy (NCBI): domain Bacteria; kingdom Pseudomonadati; phylum Bacteroidota; class Flavobacteriia; order Flavobacteriales; family Weeksellaceae; genus Chryseobacterium; species Chryseobacterium sp. G0162. The sequence goes on from NZ_CP033922.1 coordinate 4,897,257, forward strand.
CTATTATAAAAAGAAAGCCTTGATATATGAAATGTTTGCTTTAGAATTATTCCTCCAGAACCTCTTCTGGATGCAGAATAATTTGCCACTGAAATACTTGTAGACCAAGAGGTATACATACTGTTATTATCACCAGCATTATGTTGTTCAGCTGTAACGGGACCACCCCAAGGTATAGCACTACCTAAATATGCATTTGCTAAATCTGGATGTTTACCATGGACCCTGCTCTCCGAAGTCTACCGACTTTGGAGCATTTGGAAAATAATTGATTTTATTAATGGCTCAAAGTCAGGAGAATTTGCGCAGCAGGTCAGGAGTTCACAATTTCGAACTCTCTCTTACTAAATTCTTGGTAAAAATCATCAAATAAAATATTGTTTGAAAAATATTTCTCAAAGTTTTTATATCCATTTATTTTTAAAATTGGTGTTTTTTCCCTTTTTTTAATTGATGGACTGATACTGATTAAACAATCTATAAATGAATTTATTTCGGTTCCAAAATATCCATATGAATTAAAAAAAGCTTTACCAATTTCATAATAGATATCCAAATCTGCTCTGACTTTTGACAAGTCAATTTCTATAATCGGATTCGTGTTATCTATTGTTTCTCTAACTCCATTCAATAGGCAACATCCTCTTAAGTAATAATACTTTTGCTTATCATTTAATTCATACCATTTTATTTTTTCTTTTTTGTCAGTGAGAAGTTTAAAATTATCTATATATCCCTGATTATATATCCATAAAGGATCGTCAAGGACTCCTATTAGAATAATTTCTCTGTTTTTAATTAAAATATCCGAGATATTAAAATAATAATCGTTTTTAAAAGTTTTAAGGCCTTTAAACGAAACTCTAATAATTATATTCTGCTTAGAGACTTCTCCAAATTGAAGATTGATAGACTTAATATCATCTCTTTTGATAACTATTTTGTCAAAATCTTTTTTACGAATCAGTTTTATGTATTTTGTTGATAATAGCGTTTTTTCTTCTGATAAAAAATTTATTTCCATTTTACTGCTGAGCTTGTTGGTATTTGTATAATTTTATTATAATCATGATTGATAACTAATCCCCATTTTCCATCTGGATGTTGAACAATTCGACTGCTATTTAACCCTACGGTACCTGGTACATCTTTTATTTGCCATTCTAATGCCCCATTCCATTTGGAGTTACGTTGTACTGTTCTTTGTAATCCAAAATCATCAAGTCTTGGGACTCCTCTTCCTGCTAAGATTTCAGTGAAATCATTTGTTACATTTTTCGGTAAATTTTTAGGGTCAATTCTTAGAGGACCTGCTCCCCAAATATTTGACATTTTGGTTCGGGAAAGAGTCTTTATCTCTGTTTTAACAATAGAAGACTCTGCCTTTATAATCCCAGGTGCAGCTCTTCCTCCAGATGTAATTATCGCAATTGCTGCAAGCCCCAGTGCCGCCTCTCTATTTTCAGGCTCAGTATTTGCTGCAAGGATTCCAAGAATATCCCAAACACTGTCCATCATTTGGGCAGATCCATTGTGAAGAACTGGCATGCTTACTCTTCTTAAAGCTTCTTCGTGAGAAAGGGGAAGAGGAAGAATTCCGATATTCTGTAATCCCCCTTTTACTCCAGATACTCCAGAACCAGTATAGCAATAAGAGCAACTAGGCAGATTACTATTGGCCATTGCTCTTATTGGAGCATTCAGTACAATTTCCCCCACATCAATAGGACTGGTTGCTGTTCCTATGGATTGTGGGTTACCAGTACCTGAGCTACCTGGTACTGGATCACCTTCTAGACCTGTTGGATCTGCAAAGAAGATAGGGTTTTGGTAAGCATATCCATAAGGGTCTAATGTCTTGCCGCTTAAAGGATCGTGCTGCCCAAAGATTCCCAATTCAGGTACATAGAATCTGGCTCCTAAATCATAGAATCCGTTTTCCTGTAATTCCTGACCTAAGAATTTGTAATTATAATTAGTCCCGAATTCAGTTAAGAAAGAACTACTGTTATATCCTTCATGCTTTAAGCCAAAAGGATAATAGTTACTTTCTTCCTGAATCATTATTCCTCCTCCGTCAGCTTTGCTGTAACTGAACCTTGCATTTCCCAGAAGATCTTTATACTGGTAAACATATTCATTCCTTTCTGCATTATAAAATCCTTCCGCCATAGGGAAAAACTTTAAAATCCCGCTTTCATACTGAAAACCATCCAAATAATCTGTAGCTTTTGTGCCAAAGAGCTTCTTCACTTTTGTGCCGTCGGCCCTGTAAATATAAGAAGTATTTCCTTGCGGCGCTACTGTAAGTCTTGGAAGATTCAGATAATTATACTGTATGGAAGAAATTCCCTTATCCAGCATACTTATCATATTCCCATTATCATCATAGGAAATCAGATTTCCACCTATAGGATATCCTGAACTATTGGCACTGTTATCAGTAATTCTTATCATTTTATTAGAATATCCGGACGCATCATAATCATACTTCAATTCATCAATCTGCGAGGCAGATCCTACCCCGGACGGTGTCTTTGAAAACCTGTCCATCGTTTTGATATTACCATTGATATCATAAGACATCTTTTCATCATAAAAATGATTATGGGTAGAAGATGCTAAATAAGGAGTAAGATAAATCCCATCTGTAAGCCTGTTCAGTTTATCATATTTATAAGTATACCTTCGGTAGATTCCATCTCCGTAAGATGTTTTCCAGTCTACTTCAGAAATATTTCCGTTGTATTTTGCAATACCATAATCAGTATCCTCCGGATTCTGATATTTAATCTTCATGGCAAAAAGATCCTGCCCCAGATTCATAGGGTCATTAATACCCGTGAGCCAACCCCTGATATTGTAAGCATAATCTACTGATTGCAGGGGATTGCCATCATCGTCAAGTCCAACTTTTTTATTAATAAGCTGACCAATGCTGTTATAAGTATTAATTGCGAGAGGTTCTTCATCTTGATTTCCTACTTTATGATTATGGGTCAACAGCCTGCTTTGGTTATCATACTCAAAGGTTTCTGTAATGATCTTTTCTGCATCACCGGCAAGTCTTTTATGATGTGTTTTAATCTGCTTTGCTAAGCCTGTAAAATCGAGTTCAGTTTCTGTTTTGGTGTATCCGCCCAAATAGTTTATGGAATGGCTTCCAATTTGCCGCCCTTTTGTATCATACCAAAAATAATCCTTAGTCCAGCCAGTATCTTCTATATTTCTTACATAAGTGGCAGTGGGAAGCCCACTACTACTCCTGCTTGTTGTGACTCCATTAACCGTCATAGCCGTTGGGGACGGAACAAGAGTGTTTTGCCCTAATATGTTATCAGGTCTTGCAGGCGTGTTAATACCCGGTGGATAGGAATCATAATAGCTAACAGAGAGAATGGTCATACTTCCTGTAGGAAAGGCACTTTTTGTATAATAAATATTTTCCCCGTTTTGCACAATAGGACTCCTGTCCGCTCTATTTTCAATATTCTGGGATGTCATACTGTTCAGGGCATTCTGCATAACCTGCCTCGTAGCGGTATTGGCAAAAAAGCCAGTGTATACAATCCTGTTAAACTGGTCATATTTGGTAAACATCCAGCCTTTGCTTCCAAAATTATTGGCGGTTGTTCTTAGGTTAGCATCCTGAATCAGTACCAATCTATCCTGCTGGTCATAGACCATAAATTCCCATCCTTTCCCCGGAAATTTCTTCTCCACCAGCCTGTCCTGGTTGTCATAGCGGTATTGATAACATAAATTATCAAGTATGGTAGAGGTAATTGTATTTCCCGATGTTTCAACCGCTTTTACAGCTAAAGGGGGAATGACAAATGCCTCTTGCCCATATTCATTATAAGCATAATAGGTATCTATATTTTGGGTTCCATCATTTTTTCTTATCAAAATAACCTGCCCCTTACCGTTTGTAAATTTGGTTGCCTTATTACCATCTTCATCGGTCACTGTATTTTTATACAAAGTCCCGGCTTTGTAAAAACCATTTGATACATAATCTGTATTTTCTGTAGAAAGACTTAAGGCTGGAGTACCTACTGCTACCCCTGAAACATTAGTCCATGAGGTATTAACTATAAATTTTCTGACTTCTGAGCTGAGATTGGATTCATATTGATATTGTATGGTTTTTCCCGATCCCATCTTCCATGGATCTCCTGGAGCGGCTTGTTCCTGAAGCCTTTGAAGAGGCGAATTTTCTACTTTCTTCTCTGCATAATAATTTGAAGCGGCTCCATAGACAGAAACAGCTCCCGTCATATCAGGAGAGGTAAACAATCCCCCATTCTGAGTAGTCTGCTGAGGTAATGGAAGCAAATTTTTAAGCTGTCTTCCCAAAGCATCATATTCTACAGGAATTACAATATCTTTTCCTGAAGGTGTAGCTTTAATAGCGATATTCTGTTTAGATCTTCCCAGACCATCGAGATAATTAACCTGTTGTACCTGTTTTGCGGTATTGCTGGAAGATACTACAGGCTCTAAATACGTCCTGCTATATACATAATTTTCTGTCTGTGTAAGATCCTGACCTTGCAGCGATAATGACCCTACCAGAAAAAGTGTTTTTAAGAGCAAATATTTTTTCATGATTTGTGTTAGTTTTTGTAGTTGTATTTTAATTCTTTCAGAATATTGTTATTCGCATCTACTACAGATTGCAGCCTGCCTGCTGTATCATATTTATAGAACTCCCTAAGCCCTGTAGACGGAGTAATACTTGTTACTCCAATAAGCGGATCATAGGTATAGGTGGTAATACTGGCATTCTCAAAAGCAGGCTGGTTTCTATAGTCATCCAAAGCTTTCATTAATACCTTCTCTTTGTCTGCATCTGTATCCTCATTAGATTTTGCAATAATATCTGCAGCCAGGCTCATCGCTTTATCATAAGTAATACCTTCTATCTTGGCAATCGGAAGACTGTTGTTATACCCATATATAATAGCTGTAGGAGTACTTCCTTTTGTAGTATATTGAAGCATATTTCCGTAAGCATCATATTGGTTATAATCAATGGTATTTTTAGCAGAGGATGGATTGTCCTTATCAAATTTCTGAGTAGCTACTGGTAAGATCATGTTATTAGTAGCAGCATTTTTAGCATATACTGTCTGACTTTTGGATATTACCTTTCCGTTCTCTTTTCCTTCTGTCTGTATTGGGATGCCTACCATATTGGCAGCGATCATATCGGTATGGTTTTGATCTGTAGCATACCGGAAATTGGCTTCCGCTTCTGAACCGTCAAAAGAAAGACTTTGGGTTTTAATTAGGTTAACGGGTTTATTAATATCACTTGCTGAATAGATATTATTTGTTTCCGAAGTAAGGATATTATTAAGATACGTTTTATTGTTTGCCTTGGTCAATAGCCATTTACCGGATTCTACCACATAAAAATTATTAATTCTGCTGAAAGTCTGACTATTTAATTCAAAGAAAGCAAATGACGTGGAAAGTGCCAGGCTATAAGGGGAAGCAGGAAGATGATCTGAAGACAAAGGATTTTTCAGCAGCATGTTTTCATACTCGTAGTTTTTTTCCTGAAGCAGTTCCCCGCCCTCGGAATATGATTTTTCATTCAGTATATTCCTGTTCAGAAACTGATAAGGGTTCCAGCCCATATCGGGAACTGTGATATCTAAATTACCCCCAATTGCAGGAAACTGATACATCTTTTTACCTTTTCCTAATGTATTTTCAGTGACATACTCATAAGAAACCACATCTCTTCCCGAAAGACTTGAATTAATAGATTGATCTGCACTTAAAGCATAATTGCTGCACATAATTGTCTGGTTAGAACCCGTAGGTTTTGTTACACTATAATGGGTTTTTAAAAATTCTAACGGCGATGCGATACTCCCTGAAGACTGAGTACTTAAGTTGCCCGGCTTATTATATTCAAAAGTCCTTTTGGTATAATTGGTCTGGCCATCGAAGTCATTAATGCTTTTTATTCTTAACCCTCCAACAACAGCGTTTTGATTAATCGTAGTTTTGAACACTCTTTTTCGTGAAATAGAAAAAGACACTGAGCAACCTGCTTCCGGATCATTGGACTGTAACATCACTCTCAGTCTTTTTTTGTAAGAAGGATTATGGGAACCAGGAGTTTCCAAAATAGGTCCATGAACATCATTCCTAAACTGCGCTATTCTTTTCCAGCTCCCTGTTGGCTGTTGTTCTTCTAAATAGCCATTTCCGTTAGTAACCTGTATAGATCCGGGTCCTCCGGGAATATTATTAGCACAACTGTTTGTCCAATCTACAAGAAAATTCATGGTTTCTCCTGGTACATTTGTAGCTTCGTTAAGGTAAAATTCAGGTCCTGTTTCTTCGGCATAACCTGCACCTGGGTTCAAGACCCCAATTACATTTGATTTTGGAATTATTTCCTCCTGTGGAACAATCAGTGTCTGCCAGACATTGTTATTTTCATAAGTAAATGAAGACGATCCTTTGGTAGGGTACTGTATTTTTTTTAGTATGTAAGCCTGTGAATATTGAGGATTTACATTACGATTTCCGCCTTGTGTATAATTTCTGTTGAAATACTGCATATTGGGAATGAGTCCATAATTACTTTGACCATTATAATAACCCCATATATCTTGGGAAAAACTTCCCAAAGACGGTTTACCACTTTCATCATATTCGAAGGAATATTCTGTATTATCCAATAGATTTTTCACCTTATTCAATTTCAGCCTGAAATTTTTATAAGGTTGATCTCCACCATAAGTCTCAAAATAAGTATGTTCAAGAGACATTTTTTTTATGATTCTGTCTTTGTACGTCCCTATAATTTCACTAAGTACAAAAGTATTGTCCGTCGCTCCGTCCAGATCTTTTCTTCCTTGTATTCCCTGAATAGTATTTGCATAATTGAAAGTAAGCTTCTCATCATTATGAACAATCTCAGTAAGTAAAGCATCTATGTACATATTATTGGTTGTCGAATGCTGACTCTTTCTGGAATTTGCACAATTTGCATTATTCTGTTCCACAGGAATATAAACATCTGTAAAACTGTGCGTAATATTCCTATATAGCATTCTTTTTCCATAATTAAAACTTACTTCCTCATTATTAGGAAATTTGATTTTTCCAAGAATAAATGATGAGGTATAGGATTCTCCAAGGCTACCTGTGGTAATAGTACTGGTTGAGTTTCCCTTTGATAATGTATAGATAACCCCTTTAGAATCTATAATCGTAAATTTATTATCCGCATAGGAAATTTTTACATCCTCATAAGGAATAGTCCGGAAATTCCCGTTTGCATCTTTGATAAATGAGCCGGAAACAGTGGGTAGATTATAATGATAAATATCGGGTTGAGAATCCATAACCCCCTCCTTTATACTTGACATTTTTTGGAAAACATCTGGTGGGAAAGTGTTTAAATCCCCAGTTGCATAATCCCCTGGCTGTTGAGGAAACCATACTCCGTTTTCAAGATCATCTTTTCCATGCATTTCTACTGAAATACCATTCGGAATGGCTAAAGACCAGCCTAATCCTGCCACTCCCGAGGTTTCATCTACTTTTATCCCTCCTGTATTATAGGTTAAACTAATAGGAATGCTCACTCCGTACCGTGTTTTGATTTCATATAAAGGAACGGAAACATTCAGCTTTCCTGTTCTGTAATCTACCGGAAAGTCCCCAGCCTTAAACATGCTGTACGTTTCGGGAGTAGTAGGAAATATCTTTTGAATATCATTTTTTGTTCCGGGATCTATGGAAGCTTGCCCTAATATCATAATGCCTGACAATGCAGATGCCAGAAGTATTACTTTTTTCATGATTAATGTTTTTTTATTTCTTAATCAGCTTTGCATTCGCTGTTTTGTTATTATCTGTTTTTATGGTTACTAAGTAAGCGCCTTGTACCAAAGCCTGGGTATTCATCTTGGTCACTCTGTTTTTGGTTTTGAAGTTCTGAAGCTGTCTTCCGCTCATATCATACAGCATAATATCTGCTTCTTTGAAATCAAAACCGATTTCTACATAGGCATAGTCTGATACCGGATTCGGGTAGATCTTAATATCATATTTGGCAATCAAATCACTTACCTGCTTGTCTCCAAGCTTTACAATCTTCCAGTTTTCTTTTCCCAGTTCTTTGGCACTGGTCCCAGCTAATACAATAGAACCATCTCTGTTTAATTTCAAATCTGAAAGCCGCTCTTCTTTTTGTCTGGATTCTCCTGTTATATGTTTTCTCCATTGTTCATTCCCGTTGCTGTCTAAATAAAGCATCCAGAAGGTTTCATCATCTTTTTCGATTCTTCCCTCGGCCTGGGTATAACCGCCTAATAAAATTCCTTTGGTGATGTCTTGATTCTTGGCTCTCGTATCTTGACTCTGTATTACACTCATTCCCATCAGAATATCACGGTTTTTAAAATTGTAGGACTTTTGCCACTGCTCATCACCTCTTTCATTCAATGCAATCAGCCATAGATCTGTACCTTCCTGGGTACCTACTGTTTTGTTTCCTGATCGTTCTGATCGGGATTCACCACCAATAACATAACCGCTTGATGTTAATGCCAAGGTTCTGATATGGTCGTCTCCCTTACCTCCAAAGTTCTTTTCCCATTCTACTTTTCCGTTTTTATCCAGTTTGACAATCCAGTAGTCGCCTTCGCCGAAGTTGCTGCTGGCTTTTGGCCTTTGGCTAATGGCTGTTGGACTAACAGATTGTTCACCTAAAGACTTCTCTTCGCGGGTTCTAGCTCCTGAACCCATATCACGAACCTCGGAACTTCTTGAATATATTCCTAATAAAGCTCCACCGTCCTTCGTTGGAATCATTTTTTCGACTTCGTCTAAGCCTTTTCCGCCTAATATCAATTGAGAAAGTTCTTTACCCTCTTTGTCGAGTCTGGTTATCCAGACATCTTTAGAACCATAGCCTTTGGAAGAGTTCTGGACATTTCCGGCGACAAAAAAGCCTAAGTCTGTCGTTTGAATAACAGATTTAGCTTCCTCATCAGAAGAAGTACCCAATGTTTTCTGCCATAATTCATCACCGAATTCATTGATCCGGATGAGCCAGATATCGGAACCACCTTTGGAATCATCTTTCTTATCGAGTCCTTTTCCTGAATAAGAAGTTCCGGCTAAGAGAAATCCTCCATCCTGAGTGCTTACTGTTGCGGATAAATAATCATGATTTTGTCCTGAGAAATACTTTTCCCAAGCCTGTTCTCCCTGCTGATTCAGCTTCACCAGATGGAAATCATAGCCGTTGTTTTGTTTATTGCCTTGTTGGAGTTTGCCGCTCTGTATAGAGCTTCCTGTAATAAGATACTGCTGATCGATGGTCGTAGTCACCTGACTTAGGAAATCCTGGGTAGTGGATTGGATGTCTTTCTGCCAGAGTACTTCCTGAGCAGACATACCCAGAACCGTGCATACAGTACATGCACCGAGATAAATTTTTTTCATTCCCGTGTTGTTTTTGAGTTTAATGATTAGGTTTTTAAATTCGCGCAAATTTAACTTTTTTTCGTTAATACAAATCATATCCATGTGATTTAACACTAAATATTTGTAATGAATTACCGAATTTCATTACATTTTAATGATCCTACATGATTTTACAAATCTACTACAGTACTGCGACAGAAGCTGTCGTAAAATATAAAGAGTACACTTAAATAATATTATTTATAGCTAAGATTTTAACGATTCCTAGCGTAGAGTAATATTCATCATAACATAAAAGATGGACTTAAAAAATTAAGCCCATCATCTATTCAACAAGTGAATAACTAATATATCAATACTAAATTATTTTATTAATTGCATCTGTTTAAAAAGCTTTAAGCCAGTTTGTAACCGCTGTGAAGTAGTAATCAGGAGGCTGGTGGCCAAGAAGGGTTCCATTTCCAGAATACTGCACACCTTCAATATTGTATTGATATAGCGTTTGATCCTATTTTTTAATGAATTTTTGGGAAGATTTCCCTAAAGAAGTTTCAATATCAATTAGATAAGTTCCGCCTAGGAAGTGTTTAACATCAACCTTATCCCCAATAACTTTAGCATTCATTTTTCTTCCAGACATGTCGTAAACAGAAATTGATTTAATTTTCCCATTTGTTTTAATATTCAATACATCAGAAACTGGATTCGGATAAATGGAAGTTTCTGAGTTTGTTGTATCAACGTCTGAAGTGGATAATGATGATAATGGTAATGCACAAGGCGTTGTAATACTGCCATTTGGTTGTGTATTATAGGCAAAGTCAGTTACAGAATAACCAGAACCATTGGCTCCAACATTCAGTTTGAAATAGCCGTTAATATTGTAGCCTTCGAATTGGTTTCTAAAACCAACATAAGCTGTTTGGCCAGACCAAGTAGTGTATGTAGGGGTATATACGTCAAGTTGTCCAGGAGTACCCGTTGGATAACCTATATTATTTGCATTACTTATAGTGGTGCAAGACGGAATTAAACTAATATTTCTTGTCCCTACCCCACATACTAATCCTTTCCAATAGGTTTCCAATTTTAATTGATTGGCTCCATAGTACCAAGCACCATACCCTGCATCATCACTAAGCTCCGGGTTAATGATAAAATATTTCCAGGGTGCTCCGGAGTTGGTTGTTACTGTTGTTGGTGTTGGATTGGCATAACTTTCCAGAGGAGTTCCTGTAACTATTTTATAAGGATCTTTGTAAGAAAAAGTTAATGCCAAAGATGTTGTTGATCCTAATGAAGTTACGCCTCCTGTTATAGCCGGATTTAGAAACGTAATGGATGAATTCAGAACCTGACTTTTAGGATGACTGGTTGCCGCACCATTTATGGTAAGTGTAGCAGTAGTAGGGCTTGTAACGGCTATAGTTGCTGTTTGTCCTGCTGGTAATGAAGAATTGAAATGTGTTCCTGCACTAAGAGTTGTTCCATTCGATACGGCAAATGTTGCTCCGTTTAGCGTAATCGTTGATTTAGGGGCAGATGCTACTGTTCCATCTAATGACACGGCTCCATTATTGTTTAAGTTCTCTGTAAAGGTACTGTTGCTAAGAGTTAACTTAGGTGGCGTATTGGCAACTCCGGTTGCTGCTAAGTTAGCAGGCTGCCATAAATTTATTCTTGACGGGTGATTTAATGCGGCTAACATTCTGTTAACTTGTCCATTGGTAAACATTTTATAACAACCAGCGGAACCGTTGTATCCCATATAGTTTTCAACGTTCACTCTTTGTCCAAGACAATTGTTTCCAGTTGTACATCCTAATCCGGAAGAATTATTTTCTACAGGGGTGTCAGCAACTCCGTCACCATCATTACTAGGGTTCGCCGTTGAACAAAGAACATTGAACGTGTGTTGAAGATTTAGCCAATGCCCGAATTCGTGAGTGAATGTATCAGAAAACTCGTTTGAAGCCACAGTTCCTGCAGCATCATATATATAACGGCCATTATAAACAACTCTTGCTGTATTTACTGAAGACATGTATGAATCCGGATACCAGGCAACTCCTGATTGATATAAATCTTTATCAGCATATAGATCATTTTGTATATACACATTCATATACTTTGTATTATCCCATGCATCTGCTCCAATTTGTGCATCATATCCGCCTCCGTTGCCATATCCACTTTTGAAAGGGTGAAATACCACTCCGCTTGTTGCTTTTCCGGTTGGGTCAATTTTAGCTAAGCGGAATTCAATACTTAATGTGCCCCTAATCGGCTGGAAGTAAGGGTCTATAGTGTTTGAATCGGTATTGATTCCATTGAAATTTAAGTTGATTTGTTGCAGCAGGTCAACTACTTTTTGGTAATTTACTTTTACATTACTCTGAGATTCTCCATACACATGAAAAACCACAGGGATGATGTAGGTGGGATTGTTGGCCTTTTTATTCAATGGAGTTTTGTTTGATTCTATTTTTTTTACAAAATCTTTGGTGAATTTTTCAAATTTTTCATATTCAGCCTTAGATTCAGGGTGCCGTTCAAAATGATTTTTCATCATTTCATCTGCTTTACACTCATGAGGTCTATTTTCCTGAGCAAAACCTATTATTGGAAATAGGGAAACAAGTAGTAGTAATTTAAATTTTTTCATGATTTTTTGGATTTGTTTGTTAATAAATTATTTGAATAGTCAATTTTTCTATGCTTTTGTCAACAACTTTACCATCTCCAATGGTTCTGATTCTTCGCTTTCACAGGAATAGCAAAATAAGAACCCGTTAAAAAATGCAATCTTCATAATAGAATGTATTGCAAGAGTTACTGTTTTCATAAATAATAATTTCGTGGGTTATGTGATGTTTTTTAATTAAATCTTTCAGGGTTGAATATCTTTATCTCAACCGTTGGCTTTTGGTCATTGGCAAGTTCTGAAACTGTTTTTCCAAAAATGGGTCCTAAGCTTAGTCCCATCATACCGCCGCCGCCTGCGATGATCAAGTTCTTTAATTGGGAAGATTGTCCCAGATATGGAAGTCCATCCGGAGCACAAGGTCTGTAACCAAACCAGATTTCCGATTCTTTGGGTAATTTAACCTTAAAATCTGGCAAATATTTGGGAATAGATTGTACAATTCCCTCTACCCTCTTCATATTAATTTTATTCTGATGGGAAGCCAGCTCCATGGTTCCCCCAAAACGGATTTGTCCATTCATAGGGGTTACCGCTACTCTTGCTTCCAATAATAAAGCGGCATGCTCCAATTTATGGATTGGGTTCTCTGGAGTATGCATAAAAGAATAACCTTTCCCTGGCATCAATTGAATTTTAATCCCTGCTTTTTGCGCAAGTTCCGGCAAAAATGAACCTCCGGTCATTACAAAACGGTCTGCTGAAAACTTTTTACCATTCGCTATGATTGCATTTATGGTGTTTCCTGTAATTTCATATCCTGTTACTTTATGCTGTGTATGAAAAATGACCCCATTGTTTTTAAGATAAGAGATCATTTGCTTCATCAGCTTTACCGGATTCATATGGCCATCACATTTGTAATTGACTCCCCCAATGACATCCAGTTGAGCATTGGGCTCCAGTTCCTGAATTCCATTTTTATCCAGAATATCAACTGTTAATCCTAAACTGATAGCTTTATGAGCCAGTTCTGTTTCCTCTTCTGCTACTTTTTCCGTTTTATAGAGCATCAGAATTCCGTTTTGATTCAGTTCAAAATCGAATTCAGGTTTTTGGGTAATTTCATTGTAAAGACTGCTGCTTGCCAGATTAAGATCCCTGATGGCTGTTGCTGAATAGTCTACATGGTTCTGATTGGAATGTTTCAGAAATTTTAATCCCCATGATAACAATTGTGTACTGAGCGAGGGTTTCACATAAAACGGACTTTTACTATCAAACATCCATCGAATGCCCTGTGCCAAAACTCCGGGAGCTGCCAATGGAGTAAAATGGCTGGGTACAATCATTCCTGCATTGCCGTAAGAACAATTGTTGGTAAGATCATTCTGTTCAAGGATTTCTACCTGCCAGCCTTTTTGTAAAAGATAATATGCTGAACTGAGTCCTGCTATTCCTGCACCGATAATAAGTGCTTTACCTTTATTTTGTGTCATACTTTTTACAAACTTTACATTACCTGAAAGCCCTGCCAATAAGGATCTTCATCATCAATAATAATCTGGTTATAGCCGGTAATTCTTGCCCAGCCTTCTACTGAAGGGACAATAGCCGGTTTGCCATCAACGGTAGCGGTGCCTTCAATTCTTCCAATAAATTGGGAACCGATATAGCTTTCATGGATAAACTTTTCCCCTTCTTTTAGCTTATCTTTAGCATACCATTGAGCCATTCTTGCTGATGTTCCTGTTCCACATGGAGAGCGGTCTAAGGCATTTTCCCCTACTAATACGGCATTTCGCCCACTGGCTTTGGGATCTGTAGGGTTTCCCGTCCATTGAATATGGCTTAATCCGGAAATGTGTTCATTTTCAGGATGGATAAACTCATATTTTTCATTAAGCAGCCTTCTTATAATTTTTCCATAATGGATAAGCTGACTTGCCATAAAATCTGAAATATCTCTGAAATTCTCCTGGGGATCAATAATAGCGTAAAAGTTTCCGCCATAAGCGACATCGGCTTTTATGTGACCTAGATCGGGACATTCTACTTCAAGATTTTCAGCATAGAGAAAAGATTTTACATTGGTTAGTTTTACTGATTTTACTTTTTTTCCTTCCTGTATATAATCTATAAGAATAAGCCCAGCTGGGGTTTCTAAACGTAATTTTCCCGGAATTTTAGGAACGACTAAACCTTCTTCTATAGCAATGGTAACGGTTCCGATGGTTCCATGTCCGCACATCGGTAAGCAGCCACTGGTTTCAATGTATAAAACTCCAATATCATTTTCTTCATCAACGGGAGGATAAAGAATACTTCCACTCATCATATCATGGCCGCGAGGTTCAAACATTAACCCTTTTCGAATCCAGTCATATTCTTTCATGAAGTGAAGCCTGCGCTCCATCATGGAGTTTCCTTTTAAAATCGGTCCACCTCCTGCTACTAGACGTACGGGACAGCCACAGGTATGGGAATCTATACAAAAAAATGTTCTGTTCATACGGTTTCTAATTTTAATGATCCTGAGTGAATTTCTCCATCCACCATTCTGCTAATCTGTAATGGATTTTCGTTCTTCAGTTCGTCGGGTAAAAATTCATCCGGCCAATTTTGGAAAGAAATGGGGCGAACGAATCGTTTAACGGCATCCGGGCCTACTGAAGTAAAACGGGAATCTGTGGTAGATGGGAATGGCCCTCCGTGCTGCATCGCATAAACAACTTCTACTCCAGTCGGCATTCCGTTGAACAGTAGCCTTCCACATTTATCTTTCAAAAGATGAATCAGTTCCGCATTTTCATGGATATCATCTGAAGTAGCTGCTACAGTAATGGTTAGCTGTCCTTTTAGTTTTTTAGCGATCTGTATAAGCTCTTCTTTGTTTTCACAAGTGACGATGATACCAAATGGGCCGAAAACTTCTTCATTCAATGCAGGATTATCGAGAAATTTCTGAGCATTGGTTTTAATAATGGCAGCACTTCCTTTTCCTTCTTCTGTTTCTATGGATGTAATGACTTCAATATCAGGTTGCGCTATTGCATTTCCTTTATGATGTTCAAAGTTTTCATATATTCCTTTATGAAGCATATTGGCAGGTGCAATACCTGTAATTTCATGTTTAACCGTAGAGACAAACCGGTCCAGAGATTCTCCTTTGACAGCAATAAACACTCCCGGATTGGTGCAGAATTGCCCTACACCTAATGTTAGTGAGCTGATATATTCTTTAGCTAATGCTTCTGCTTTATTTTCAATCAAGTTTTTAAATGCAAATACCGGGTTGATACTTCCCATTTCAGCAAATACGGGAATAGGATTTTCACGACGATTGGCGATATCAAACAGTGCTTTTCCGCCATTGAATGAACCGGTAAATGCTACTGCCTGAATATTCTGATGCTGTGTTAAATAAGTTCCGATTTCATAGGAAGTTCCTGTAATATGGCTGAAGATACCTTCAGGCCAACCAAATTCTTTTACAGTATTTACTATTGCATCAGCCATGATTTGAGAGGTCTTAGGATGTGCCGGATGAGCTTTTACAATCACAGGACATCCTGCTCCTATGGCACTTGCAGTATCACCGCCTGCCGTGGAAAAAGCAAACGGAAAATTGCTGGCTCCAAAGACCACTACAGGCCCTAATCCTATATTATACTTTCTGAGATCTCCTTTCTGTTTTTCAGCTTGGGCAAGATCAATTCTGGGTTCAGTGTATATTCCGGAGGCTACTGCTTTGGCGTAACTTCTCCATTGTCCTACGGTTCTGGCTTTTTCACCCTTAAGTCTTGCCAGAGGTAATGAAGTTTCAGTATGTGCAGTGGCTAAAAGTTCTTCTCCTAAAGTTTCAATTTGATCGGCAACGGCATTCATAAATGCTGCCCGTTCTTTTATCGTTGTATTCTTCAGGAATTGATAAGCTTCAGAAGCCATCTGAATGCTCAGATCAATATTTTCTTTTGATGTTTCTTCAATCATAGCTTTTGTTTTGGAGTTAGTCTAATGTCGGGCGGTTAGCTCTACCTTCTTCGATGATCTTATTGACTTTTTCAGCTTCTTCACCCTGAAGTTCAAGACGGGGTGCTCTTACGTATGGATTGCTGATTCCTTCGGCAGTAGCAGCCAGTTTAATATATTGGATCAGCTTAGGATGAATATCCAGTTCTAGCAATGGCATAAACCATCTGTAAATAGCCACTGCTTTATCATATTCTCCTGCTTTGGCGTAGTTGTACATAGCCATTGTTTCGTTGGGAAAAGCATCTACTAACCCTGCAACAAGTCCGTCAGCACCAAGCATTAATGTTTCAAGGCAAATAGTATCTACACCACCAAGAATTTTAATCCTT
Source organism: Chryseobacterium sp. G0162 (assembly GCF_003815715.1). Classification (NCBI taxonomy): domain Bacteria; kingdom Pseudomonadati; phylum Bacteroidota; class Flavobacteriia; order Flavobacteriales; family Weeksellaceae; genus Chryseobacterium; species Chryseobacterium sp. G0162. The sequence continues at coordinate 4,913,733 of NZ_CP033922.1, forward strand.
TTTCCAAAACGATTGATCATTCTGGTTACATTAGCCAGATCTCTGGTAGATTCTTTCACTGCCTGAATGGTTGGATATTCAATAAGCTCATCAAACATTTCTAAGGTGACATAAATACCGTAATCAACAGGATTATTATAAATAAGAATAGGAAGATCTGTAGCACTAGCCACTGCTTTGAAATATTCTACCACTTCACGGCTGTCTGCTTTGTAACGCATTGGAGGGAGAAGCATTAATCCATCCGCTCCCAGTTCTTTTGCTTTTTGGGCAAAGCCTACTGCATTTTTGGTTGTATTTTCAGAAAGGTTAAGAATAACGGGAATTCTGCCTTGTGTCATTTTTTTAGCATATTGGAGAAGTTCAAACTTTTCTTCGGTTTCCAAGACACTGGCTTCTCCTAATGTTCCGGCAAGGATAATTCCATGAACTCCGGCTTTAATCTGGGCTTCTGTATTGACTGCAAACATTTCAAAATCAATCTTTCCTTCTTTTGTAAAAGGAGTTAATACAGCAGGATAAATCCCTTCCCAGTTTAGTTTTGTACTCATATCAAATAATATTTATTCAAAACTAAGTGAATTTTAAAACGGTAAATGTTAATATTTTAATGTATTCTAACCGTATTTTAACATGTGCTTATTCGTGGTCTGTAGTAGCCTCTTTATAATGCTTCAGATATTCTTTTGGGGAGTACTTCATGATGGATTTAAATACCCGGTTGAAGTTGGTAAGACTGGTGAATCCGCTGTTAAAAGCAACGGAAGAAATGTTATACATGCTGCTGGAGGTTAATAATCTGCAGGCTCTCTGCACTCGTAATTCATTAAGATATTGAATATAGGTAATTCTGGTACGTTTTTTAAAAGATCTGCAAAATGCCTGTGGAGTCATACAAGCTTCTTTCGCAATCAGATCAAGGGTGAGTTTATGCTGGGTGAAATTTTTCTTAATATAATTCTGAGCATCTATAATTCGCTGGTCATTATCCGAAATATGATTAGGCAGGTTCTTTTCTGAGGATAAAGGAATATGTAAATGCCTGTTCTGCATCAGGTGGTTTAAGATCTTTATAAAATCGATGATCTGTTCTATGCCTTGCGTTTTTTGTAAAGCTGCCATGCTTTCACCCACACTCAATTTTAGCTTTGAAGCAATCTGAAATCCTGTTTTTGAATGTTCAATAAAATTTTTAAGCTCTTCAAATTCAGGAAGATCAAAAAAAGCTGCTATTTTTTTATCAGGATCAAAGAATATAGAAATGGCATGAACCTTTTGTTTTTCGTTTTCATTAAAAGCTCCTTTAAAAACATGTGACTGGTTGGCTCCCAGATAGAAAATATCTCCGGATTCAAAGGTAAAAAGGTTTTGTTCTATCGCCAAAGTACCATGCCCTTTAAGAATCCACATGATTTGAGTTTCCGTGTGTCTATGAAAATAGGGATAGAAATTAGGCATAATATCTTCCTGAATACGGATGCTTTTATTGGTGTCGGCAGGAACTGAAAACTGGAGGCTCTTCATATAATCAATATTTTAAAGGGATCAATGATTAGGAATGTTAAAATATTGCCGAATGTAAGCAAAATATGAACATTAAATATCAAATTAAAATCCAAACTTTACATACTTATTATTTTAATGAATAAAGGGTTGTAAATAGTACAAAATCGTAACTTTAACCTTTTAAAATAAAAACTATTCATAATATATGTTTTCATCAAAGACTTATCAAGACAGAAGAGCCGTATTACAGAACAATGTGGCGAGTGGAATTCTATTGTTTCTAGGAAATATAGAAAATCCTGTTAATTTTGAACATAATCCTTATTACTTCCGTCAGGACAGTACTTTTCTGTATTATTTCGGAATTCAGGAACCAAAGATTGCGGCTATTATTGATATTGATGAAAATAAGACCATTGTTTTTGGAGATGAGTTGAGTATTGATGACATCGTATGGATGGGCAGACAAGAAACGTTGAAAGAGAAAAGTCAAAAATCGGGGGTGCGGGAAACTTTACCATATGCAGAACTTTCTCAATATCTTTTAAAAGCACAATCATCAGGCAGAAAAGTACACTACCTTCCACCCTATCAATCTTCCAATAAAATTTTATTGACTGATCTTTTAGGAGTTAAAATAGCAGAATTGCAGCCTTCTGTGGAGATGATTAAATCTGTTGTAAAACAACGTTCTATAAAAGAAGCTCAGGAAATTGTACAAATAGAAGAAGCTGTAAATGTATCTAATGAAATGCATTTACTGGCGATGAGAATGGCAAAACCAGGGATTAAAGAATATGAAATAGCCAATGCGATTCAATACCTTGCTGCTAATAAAGAATGCCAGATGTCTTATCCACCGATCGTTACTATAAACGGAGGAATATTACATAATCATTACCGTCTTAATACGTTGAAGGAAGGAGACCTTTTCCTTAATGATTCAGGTGCAGAAACGGCAATGGGATATGCAGGAGACTTGACCAGAACATTTCCGGTAAGCAAAACCTTTAGCACAAAACAAAAAGAGATCTATGAGATTGTGCTGAATTCATTCAATAATGCTCATCATCTTTTGAAGCCTGGAGTTAAATTTAAAGATATTTATCTGAAAGCTTCTGAATATCTGGTAGAAGGACTTGTTGATCTGGGATTGATGAAAGGAAATCCTGAAGAGGCCGTAAAAAACAATGCTCATACTCTGTTTTTCCAATGTGGACTGGGACATATGATGGGATTGGATGTACATGATATGGAGGATCTTGGAGAACAGTATATTGGATATACCGAAGAAGAGCCAAAAGACACTAAAACATTTGGACTTAAATCTTTACGTTTAGGAAAAGCTTTAGAATCCGGATATGTAGTAACCGTAGAACCTGGTATTTATATGATTCCTGAGCTTATTGATATCTGGCAGGCTGAAAATAAAAATGCAGAATACATTAATTATGATAAAGTAAATGAATACCGAAACTTCGGCGGAGTACGTGTAGAAGATGATTTCCTGATTACTGATGATGGTTATAAACTTCTAGGAAACGGACTGATTACTACTGTTGATGAAATTGAAAACTACAGAGCAGAACATTTAGCTTAATTCGGATTCAATATATGAAGAATATAAAAAAAATAACGGCTATTGCTTTATACTTCCTGTGTCTGTCACCATTGGCTGCACAAAAGACGCAATGGACTCCTGATGGCAATGCTTATTATTCATTCACTAAAAATGGCGTTGGGATTATTGATGTACTGAATCCTGGAAAGGATCAGTCTTTTTTAAGTAATAATGAATTAATTCCTTCCGGAAGTGCTACCGCTTTAGAAGTACAGAGCTTTCAGGTATCACCGGATGGCAAAAGCTTATTGCTTTTTACCAATACCCAGAAAGTTTGGCGGGATAATACGCGTGGAGATTACTGGATCTTTGATAAAAATACTAAGAAGCTCACTCAGCTTGGGAAAGATCTGCCCACATCATCATTAATGTTTGCCAAGTTCTCTCCTGATGGTAAAAAGGTGGCTTATGTATCTAAACACAACATTTACATTGAAGACCTTTCCAATAATCAGCTTACTAAAATTACGAATGATGGTACAGACAGAATGATTAACGGTACTTTCGATTGGGCTTATGAAGAGGAATTTGGGACTCAGGATGGCTTCAGATGGTCTCCTGACGGAAGCAAAATTGCTTACTGGAAGCTGGATGCACGAGGGACAAAGAACTTCCTGATGATTAATAATACAGACAGTCTGTATTCATTTACTGTTCCTGTAGAATATCCGAAAGTAGGTGAAAATCCTTCAGGATGCAGCATCTGGTTCTATGATCTTGCCTCAAAATCTTCGAAGAAAGCAAACATTGAAGGCGACGAAGTACAACATTATATTCCCAGAATGGAATGGGTGCTGGATTCTAAATCTATTATTCTACAGCAACTGAACAGAAAACAGAATCAGAGTAAAATTATGGTAGCAGATGCTCAGTCCGGAAGCAGTAAAACCATTTATACAGAAACAGATAATGCATGGATTGATATAAAATCCCGCTGGAATGAGAACGACCCAAGTGGCTGGGATTGGATTAACAATGGTAAAGAATTTCTGTGGCTTTCTGAAAAAGACGGATGGAGACATATTTATAAGATAGATATGAACGGTAAAGAAACGTTGATTACAAAAGATGCTTTTGATGTGATAAAGCCTGAGTTTTTTGATGTTCAGAACAAGCTGATTTACTTTTTGGCTTCCCCTGATAATGCTACTCAGAAATATTTGTATAAAGTAAGTATGCAAGGCGGAAAAGCCAGCAAGATAACTCCTGAAGCGTACACCGGATCAAATCAATATACCATATCTCCCAACGGAAAAATTGCTATGTTTAACAATAGCAGCGTAAACTCGCGTTCAGCAGGTGCTGTGGTATCATTGCCGCAACATAAAGAGCTTGTAGCTGCTAAGAGTATTTTAAAAGCAGATCCGGCAAGATCTAAAGCTGAGTTTTTCCAGATAACAACCCAAGACGGAGCTACATTAGACGGATGGGTAGTAAAGCCTAAAGATTTTGATCCTAATAAAAAATATCCGATTGTTTTCATGGTTTACGGAGAACCGGGATCACAAACGGTAACAGACAGTTTCTACGCAGGAAAGAATGGTTTGTATACAGGAGATATGGCTCAGGACGGCTATCTTTATGTTTCTCTTGAAAACCGTGGAACTCCTGCTCCTAAAGGACGTGAATGGAGAAAATCGATTTACCGTAAAATTGGACAGCTTAATATCCGTGATCAGGCTATGGGAGCCAAAGCATTGTTTGCAAAATGGCCTTATGTGGATACTTCAAGAGTGGCTGTTTGGGGCTGGAGCGGTGGTGGTTCTTCCACTCTAAACCTGTTAGGGCAATATCCTGATATTTACCAGACCGGAATTGCCATTGCTCCGGTAGCCAACCAATTATTCTATGATAATATCTATCAGGAACGTTATATGGGCCTTCCACAGGAAAACCGAGAAGATTTTGTAAATGGATCTCCATTAGCGTATGCCAAGAATCTCAAAGGAAATCTTTTATTGGTTCACGGAACAGGCGATGACAATGTACATTATCAAAATACAGAAGTTTATATTAATGAATTGGTAAAGTATAACAAGCAGTTTCAGCTGATGTCTTATCCTAACAGAACCCACTCTATCAGTGAAGGTGAAGGAACATCATTGCACCTGGCTACGATGTTTACCAAATACTTAAAAGAACATTGTCCTCCGGGAGGAAGATAAGTTATGCAATAGAAGTCTCACAGTAATGTGGGGCTTTTTTGTTGGAGAAAGGAAGATGGAGGCTGGGAGTTGGAAGTACTTGAGGTCAAGGATTCAGGTAATTGGCTTTTTACTGTTTTTCAACGGTGCTTTATAGAAGTTAAAAATATCATTCGGATGTTATAAATAAAATGATAACTTCAAGTCTTTTTCTTTTTTACTGTTTTTCAATGGTGCTTTATAGAAGTTAAAAATGTTATTCAGATGTAATAAACGAAATAATAACTTCCAGCCTCCCTCTTCCATCTTCCAGCCTTTCATTTAACAAATTATCATTAATTTTGGGGGTAGAATTCTTAAAAATCAACGAGTTGAAACTACCACTTTCCTATTATTCCAATCAAGATGTTCTTTTTCTGGCTCAGGATCTTCTGGGTAAAGTGCTCTTTACAAAAATTAATGACGAAATAACAGCTGGAATCATCGTAGAAACTGAAGCCTACAATGGAATATCAGACAAAGCTTCTCACGCTTATGGTGGAAGGCGTACAGATCGTACAGAAACATTGTACAGCCATGGAGGAGTTTCCTATGTGTACTTATGCTATGGAATTCATCATCTTTTCAATGTAGTGACTTCTGTGGATGATGAACCGCATGCGGTTCTCGTGAGAGCTATTGAGCCGTTAATCGGGATGGAAATTATGGAACTCAGGAGAAATATGCCGGCTTCCAAAGCTGCGATTTCGGCCGGTCCCGGATCTGCTGCTAAAGCATTGGGGATTGACCGCTCATTGAATAAAAAAGATCTGAACGGAACTGAAATCTGGATTGAAGATCATGGGATTCAGTATTCTTCCGATAATATTGTTACCGGACCTCGTATAGGAGTTGCTTATGCACAGGAAGATGCACTGTTACCCTGGCGATTTTTTGTGAAAGGGAATAAATATGTGAGCAAACCCAATACAAAATAGATTTTAAGGATGAATGACCTGATAAAGCTCTTTATAATAAACAACAAGATCATCCAGAGAAAAGCCTCGGTTTAAACCACTGGTATTAGGCAGCACCCAAACTTTTACACCACAAAAATCCTCTGGCTGCAATCCCCATTGAATTTCTTTCTTTTTAGAAAATGCTTTATAGGCTGCTTTACCAAGAAAAGCTATATATTGAGGTTGAAATTCCGTTATTTTGGCTGTAAAAGCTTCAAGTGCATCATCAAATTCTTCTTTTGATAGCTCATCTGCCCGTGACGTAGCTCTTGCAACCGCTGTTGTCAAACCACATCCAAAGTCTAAAATTGCAGTATCATTTACTGCTTCAATTTCGTAAGAGGTAAACCCTGACCGATGAAGAACCTTCCAAAAACGGTTGCTTCTCCCTGAAAAATGATGCCCATCATTAGAAGATTTTAAACCGGGATTAATTCCACAAAAAATAACATCTAGATTTGAAATAATAATATCTGTTAACATATTTGAAGTAAATTAAATAAGATACATCTGTTCTCATTTTTATAGCTTAAAGATATCAATATTCCGGTTACTCAACCTTAGGTTGGAGGTAAGATTTTATCGTTTCATTCTTAATATGATACGATTTATCTGCCTTTTTTGCAGGGTCACTTAGTTTATCGCTCTGAATATGAAAAGATCCAGGTACCTTTGCATGGTAATTAAAAAGGGGTGAAACAGTCTATTATAATGAACATTAAAGCTGAATTGTAATTCTTTAATCCAATAGATTTTCATTCCTAATCATTAAAATAAATAATATGAACTGGATTGCATTAATTATTGCAGGAATTTTTGAAATCGGATGGCCGTTAGGTCTTAAGCTATCTCAGCAGCCTGAAAATAATAAATGGAGTTGGATTATGTTTTCGATTGCATGTATGGCGGTTAGTGGCGGATTTCTCTGGTATGCTCAAAAAAGTATTCCCATTGGAACAGCATATGCTGTATGGACGGGAATAGGTGCAGTAGGAACGTTATTGGTGGGAATTGTATTTTTTCAGGATTCGGCCAGTATTTTGAGATTATTATCCGCATTATTGATCGTAGTGGGAATCGTTGGACTTAAACTTTTTTAAATAAAAAATGGCTTAAGATTATTGCTAATCATTAAGCCAAACCATTATTCAACATTAGAATAATAAACCAACTACATTATATTTACTTTTATTATTGCTTAGTACCTTCGTAATAAAATTTCACATCAATAATAGATGTTTTCTGTAAATTGATCTGTAAACATTTTGTTGAGATAAGATAGTTGGACTTCCTTCAGCATGATTTCCTCCTGCCCCTTACTCTCTAATCATTTATTATTATTTCAAAGATCAATAAATAATTATCAAATTGAAAAAAACATCTATCAAAGAGAAATTAGGGTCTATGAATGATTTTAATAGGGATCAAGTTTAATCAAATAGGCTACCAATCAATAAACGGCTTGTAAGTTCTCCCAATCGGAAGTTTTTTCCCTTTAATCTGTACCATAGTTGCAGATTTTACCTCTATTTTAGGTTTGGAAATAATATAAGATTTATGGATGCGGGTAAACATCTTGGGATTCAGGGTTTCTTCCATCCTGCTTATTGGCATTTTAAAAGTGAGAGTTTCTGTTTTAGTGTGAATATGAATGTATTCCCTCAAACTTTCGATATAGAAAATATCCTGAAGAATAATTTTGATCTGTTTTTTACCACTGCTGATGAAAATATGGTCACGCTCAGCTATTTCCAGCAAAGCATCTTCGGCTTCCATTAAATATTTAAACTTACCAACAGCTGTAACAAACCGTTCATAAGGAATGGGCTTCAGTAAATAATCGGCAATATCCAGTTCATAACCTTCTATTGCATATTGATGATAGGCTGTTGTTACAATGACAAATGGAGGGTTTTTCAGTTGTTTCAAAAAATCAAAGCCTTTCACCACTGGAAGATGAAGATCTAAAAACATAAGGTTTACCTCATGAGTGCTCAAAAGGTTGCTTGCATGTACAGCATTGGAACATTTTCCTATAAAATTCAGTTCCGGATCACGGGAAATAAAAGTTTCCAGTATTTCTGCAGCAATGGGTTCGTCTTCTACAATAATGCAATTGTATTTTTTAGAGGCTGGATGTATCATTGAAATCAATTTTGAGTTGAACCATATATCGGTCACTTTTGTCATTCACAGTTAGCTTGTGTTTAGGATAAAGCAGTTCAAGTTGGCGGCGGATATTTTTAAGTCCTATTTTTGTAGAATGCTGATGGGGTATTTCTTCCTTGGAATTTTCAATACGATAGGTAAGAATTCCGTCTTTCAGTTCAATATCAATGGTGATATAAGAATCTCCGAGACTTTCGGAAATACCATGTTTAAAAGCATTTTCAACAAACTGAATCAGGATAAGCGGTGAAATTTCCTGAGCAGGATTGTCAATATTTTCCTGTAAATGTACACTAAGATGATGATGTCTTATTTTCTGAATCTGTATATAATCCTTAATATTCTCAAGGTCTTTTTCTATAGAAATATTTTTTTCAGCAGCTTCATAAATATTGTACCGCATGATTTTGGAAAGCTGGAGAATAGCATCAGGGGTTTCATCTGCCTTTTTAAGAGCCATTCCGTAGATATTATTCAGTGTATTGAATAGGAAATGAGGATTGATCTGGGCTTTTAACATCGTAAGTTCCTGATCCAGCTTTTCCGATTTCAATTGAGAAATCTGCTCTTTCAGCATGTTTTTCTGCCTCGTAATCTCTACCCCGAAAACCAGTCCTACCATAAAAATAAGATCCATAAAGGAATTGAAAGCAACCAGACCGTTGATAAATCCGGAAGGCTGTTTGCTGTCTAAAGTCTCTATAACGCCATAGATATAAGGATAAATAATATAATGAGTGAAAACCCGGTGTCCTAAAACTGCCAGTATCACGATCAGAACATAGAAAATACATTGAATAACCTTAGTAAAATGTATCTTTTCATACACATACAACAAGGAATAGGCAAGAGGAATTTTAATCAATAAATAACCCAATTCAAGAATAAGCGTATTCTGAAGTCTCAACTGCCAGATGAAATCCGGAAACTGGTATCTGGACCAGTAAAAGTCAAGATAAACTTCCAGAATATAATACAATATCCAAAAAAACAGATGAATTTTTAGTTTAGATTTACGATCTGATGTTACACTTATTGCCATTTAAAAATATAAAATAATAAGATTCAGTCAAATATAGAAATATATAGTCTATCAATGTCTGCGATCTATCTATAAACTACCCTACTTTATTCCTTAAGATGATTTTAGGAAACATGAGATTGATAAAACTGAAGATTAACAGAACATTAAATTCGATCCCATTAGTTCCTCCGCCTACCACAAACCAACCATTTTCCCAATGAATAAAGTAGATCCCTAACACAAAAATCAGGATGTTACAAATAGCAACAGGCTTTATACACCGATCTATCCAAATAAGGAAAACGGAAGCAAAATGGGTAAGCTTTACTATCCAGGCTAGATACAGCCCTATTGGAGAGAATCCTATCATATCCAGATAGTTCATGCCAAAACGATTGACATCTCCACTCAAAATAGAGATTACACTATGCATAAACAGAATAACAGAGAGTGCAAGTCTCAGGTAGTAGTTATTTTTCATGAAACTAAGGTAGTTATCATGTAGAAATAGTAGGTTTTATCGTATATCAATTGCTTTTAACAGCATACGAAATTCTTTTCATTGATTAAAAATTATTCTTTATGATCTGTTATAACTTATTTTATTTCTGATAGTTAACAAATATTTCTATTTATTTACTCCTCTTTTATTAATGATTTATTGCTTATTTAAAGGTAAATTAACATTTTAATTATTCCCTTAATTGTGATTTTTATAAATTAAATTCTTATTTTTACAGTATTAATTACAGAAATTAATGAAACTTGACTGAAAAAACTCATCAATTGGGAAACATTTTCCCTCTATAATTTTCTGATTGGTGAGAATAGCTAAATTCAGCGTCGATTCTAATGCACAAATAGCTGTCAATGTAAAAAGAGTGGCCATCCTGACCACTCTTTTGTATTGTTATTCTTTCGGTCTTAATTTTGACCTAAATTTTTCTTTAAAAATTCTTCAAGTTCCTTTTCATGAAGATTCTTCGCAATAATGATCCCTTCGCCATCAATAATAACATTAAAAGGAAGTTCATCTATTTCATAAGCTTTTGCAACAGGGCTCTTCCAGAATTTTAAATCACTGATCTGTATCCAGTTGATCGTAAATCGGTCAATAGCTTTCTGCCAGCTTTCTTTATTTTTATCCAAAGAAACACCCACAATTTCAAACTTATTGGTTTTCACCTGATCCGAATAGGTTTCATACAGCTTTTTCAGTTCAGGTTGTTCTCCTACACACGGAGCACACCAGGTTGCCCAAAAATCAATAAGGATAAGCTTTCCTTTTTGGCTTGAAAGTGAAAATGAAGAGCCATCCGGTTTAGACATTGTTATTTCAGGAGCCTTCTTCCCTATTTCAATTTTGTTTTGAGCGAATGCAAATCCAGAAAACAGGCTCAAAAACAATATAATAAAACTTGTTTTCATATTAATCATTTGTTGGATAATCTTTATCCAGCCAATCGGTTTTTATATTTTTAGGAAGATTTAAAAGCTTGGCGTTTTTAAAGCCCATCTCCATCAATACATTAAATGCAGGACGGATGTTCGGACACTTTACAAAAGGACAGCATCCACAATAGATTACAATTTCCTTATTTTTAGGAATGTCTTTAAGATAAGTTCTTAATTTTTCCAGGTTTTCCGGCTCATGGGTCGGACCAATGTCTACCGAACCTTTAATGATAGCTTCAGGACCTACAGAAATGATTAATAAATCCTTAGTCTTGTGCTTTACAATTCTTGAGGCTAATAATGCCGGATCCATCAGCTGGCTGTCTTTCCACGGATCCTGTGTTTGTTGTGCCTGACTGAAAATGGAGCACACAAAGCACACCATCATAAACAAATACTTCATACTTCTATTTTTCACAAATATATAAATGATTTGTTGAACTTTAAAAGGTTCCAGAGTCTGTTTCCTGATTATTACAGGCATTTTAGAGGTTTTCATTCTTTTTTGGAGTAATATGGACTACATTAGAAGCTCCCGGTTCTATAATCAGTCGGGTGCCTGCTCCTCTCTCCTGCTCACGTCCCTGAATAGCAGAACCTGTAGTCAATGTCAGTTTTCCCTGGAAAACAGGATGTGGCGGGAGTAACGATATCTCAATCTCCTCTTCTTCAAGCTGTATGATAATAGATGCTGCGTCAATGCTGAATCGGTTTCCATCTTTATCTATGGCAAATACCGGATAAGGTTTAGGTTCTTCCATTGTAATATGATTTTTAACAAAGATAAAACATCAAATGAATTCTCTTTTTGTAATTTAGTGGTGAAAAACAAATCATAGCCAAGCATGGGCTGTGGTTTTAGGTATTTAAGAGTACCTTTTTTGATTTAAAATAAGTTTTCTTTTTATTCTATGAAGATCAATCCTCCTGAACATTGGACCAACTTTATAAAAGTTTTTACTAAAAAATTCAACGATGAGATCGTTGCTGATGTAGTCCGTGTATTCCGTACTATGGAAGATATTCAGGAACGCTATGATACCTATGAATTTGAAGAATTTATTCCCGGATATATTCCTATTGCAGACGATTCCGGAGGACAGGTTGCTGTTATATCAAAAGATGGCAGAAATACAAAAGTCTATCTGAGTTCGTATGGAACATTACAGGAAAAGTATTTTGAAGTTTTGGATCGGGATCTGATGCATTGGATGCAACGAAAATTTCCTTTTGAAAAAATACAAAATACCATTTCAGAGGCGGATATTGAGAAAAAACAAAAAGAAAATACAATTTTAGCTCAGGCAATAGCTTCTTTTCCTCCTATTCTGCAGTTTTTGAAAGAATCTGTCATTATTGAAGGGCTTGCCTTACCGGAAAATTATGCTTCTGCGGAACATATTTATTATTTCCAGGATGGGTACCATTACAATTCGGTGGAAAATAAAGTTCTGACAGATGATGTTCCGGGAGGTTTTAAACCGGATTGGGTTGTTTTGGCTTCTAATTATTTTGCAGATCCTTTTTTTATTGATTTGAATGAAGCTAAAAATGATTTCCCTGTATATTTCGCATATCACGGACAAGGAGATTGGAAGCCAATACAAGTAGCTGAAAGTTTAAAAGCATTTCAGAAAGTATTGAATGATATTCAGAATTTAAGAGCTGATAAAAGAAGTTTAATTGATTATTGTAATGAAAATATAGATCTGGGAAACCCTTTATGGAAAGAAGTGTATACAAGTATTGAAGAAGAGGAAGAATATGACCCGGAGCCAATAGAAACGTATGAATTATTAGGCTCAGAAGCCAGTTTGTACATTACTGATATCGGCCCCAATAAAATGAAGGTTATTGCTGTACTGAAAAAAGAATTCGGTATCTCCGGAACCGAAGCTCTCGAACTCAGTAAAAAGCCAAAAATATTATTCAAAACCGGCTACAGCAAATGGCTTGAATATGACCGTAAGCAATTGGAAGAGCTTGGCGCCAGTGTTGAATTTGGGCCTTTTACCTAAAACATTTTCATTGATTTCTAATCCTGTCGCTATGTATGCTAATTTCTTATGATTTTTGAAAGTACTTTGCTTATTTAAATCCAGATATTTTATACATTTATATAAAGTATTGTGAACTAAAAAAATACCTTTATCATGGAAGAAACATTCCAGCCTGATGCGATTATTATAGGAACCGGATTGGCAGGGCTTACTGCTGCCATGGAAATCACCAATGCCGGAAAAAAAGTATTGCTTCTGGATCAGGAAACTGAACAGAACATAGGCGGACAGGCTTTCTGGTCATTCGGAGGACTTTTCCTGATTAATTCACCCCAACAACGGAGAATAGGAATTAAAGATTCTTATGAATTGGCTTTACAGGACTGGAAAGGTACCGCAGGTTTTGATCGTGATGAAGATTACTGGCCCCGCAAATGGGCAGAAGCCTATCTGAAATTTGCAGCGGGTGAAAAGTATGAGTACATTTCTAAGTTGGGAATCAAATTGATGTTTATGGTAGGTTGGGCAGAACGTGGTGATGGATCTTCCACCGGACACGGAAATTCTGTTCCCCGTTTTCATGTAAGCTGGGGAACAGGAACAGGTGTGGTAAAACCCTTTGTTGAGAAAGCATATAAAGCGAAAGACAAAGGATTGTTACAGATGAAATTCCGGCACAGAGTTACAGAACTGATCGTCAAAAACGGAAAAGTAGTTGGTCTGAGAGGTGATATTCTGGAAAATGATGCTCAGGAAAGAGGTGTTGCCACCAATAGAAACATTATCTCTCCATTTGAATATTCCGCAACTCATATTATCATTGCCTCAGGAGGTATAGGTGCCAATCATGAATTGGTAAGGAAGAACTGGCCCGAAAGATTAGGTACACCTCCGGAAAATATGGTGTGTGGAGTTCCTGCTTATGTGGATGGTAAAATGATTGGTATTGCTGAAGATGCAGGAGCTGATATCATCAACCGTGACAGGATGTGGCATTATACGGAAGGACTACAAAACTGGAATCCCATCTGGCCGAATCATGGGATAAGAATACTTCCGGGACCTTCTGCCCTATGGTTTGATGCTAAAGGAAAACGTCTTCCAGCTCCTTTCCTGCCAGGATTTGATACCTTAGGAACATTAAAATACATTCAGGATACAGGATATTCTTATTCCTGGTTTATTCTCACACAAAAAATCATTAAAAAAGAATTTGCACTTTCTGGTTCAGAACAGAATCCGGATATTACCAATAAAGACTATTCCCTTTTTCTGAAAAGGATTTTTGGCAAAAAAGCTCCCGGTCCTGTAGAAGCCTTTAAAGAGCATGGTAAAGACTTCATTGTATCAGATAATCTGAAAGACCTGGTGGAGAAAATGAATCAACTGGCAGGTAATCATCTTCTGAACTATGAAAAGATAAAATCCCAGATCGAAGCCAGAGACAGAGAACTGGATAATAAATTTTCAAAGGATACACAGGTTAATTATATCAGGAGTACCAGAAGTTATTTAGGAGATAAACTTGGAAGGGTTGCTGCTCCGCATAAGATTTTATTGCCTGAAAATGGACCTTTAATTGCAGTACGGCTTAATATTTTAACCCGAAAAACATTAGGTGGGATAAAAACCAATCTGAACGGACAGGTTTTAAAAGAAGACGATAGCCCTATTGAAGGACTTTATGCAGCAGGTGAAGTAGCAGGTTTTGGAGGTGGTGGCATGCATGGTTACCGGGCATTGGAAGGAACATTTTTAGGTGGATGTATTTTTTCAGGAATGAAAGCCGGAAAGTATATTGCCGGATTAAAATGATAATTCAAATGAATAAAGACATACAATGAGCAACTATTACAATGATAAAGTAGTCTGGATTACAGGAGCTTCGTCAGGAATTGGGGAAGCTTTGGTAAAAGAATTAGTAGAGAATAGCAATGCAAAAGTGATTCTTTCTTCCAGAAGTGAAGAACAGCTCTATGAAGTGGCAGAAAGTATCGGGATTACCGTGAATCAATATGCGGTACTCCCATTAGATCTGAAGAACTATAAAGAAATGCCTGCAATAGCTGCTAAAGCCATAGCAATTTTTGGGAAAATAGATATTTTAATTAATAATGCAGGGCTATCCCAGCGTTCTTTAGCGATGGAAACTGATATTGAAGTAGATAAACGCTTAATGGATGTTGATTTTATCGGGACAGTAGCATTAACTAAAGCGGTAGTGCCCTATATGATTCAAAATAAAGGAGGACAGGTTGCTGTAGTTTCAAGTCTTATGGGAATTTTCGGGGCACCGATGCGAAGTGGCTATGCAGCTGCAAAACATGCTCTTCATGGGTTCTTTGATGCTTTGCGTGCAGAATTATACACTCAAAATATTTCGATAACGATTATCTGTCCGGGATTTATACAAACCAATATTTCCATTCATGCGGTAACCGGTGACGGCTCTTCACAGGGAACAATGGATGACGCAACCCATAATGGAATGCCTGTGGATATTTTTGCAAAAAAAATGCTGAATGCCATTGAAAAAAAGAAGAATCAAAAAGCCATTGGCGGCAAAGAAGTATTGGGCGTTTATCTGAAACGCTTCTTCCCAGCCCTGCTGGCAAAGATCATCCGAAAAGCAAAAGTAGTCTGAGGAAATTTATTTGAATAATAATTAATAAGGTAAGTATATACAATTTTATAATAAGATCTATTGTTTAGTGATTCTGCTGTGTCATTCTGACAAAAGAAGAATCTCATCTATAGCTTAGATTATTCCTTCATCAGAATGAAAATTATATATAAGCATTAGAAGCCTTATATAATGCAAAAAACCACACAAAAAGTGTGGTTTCTATCATTTTTAGTATAAATATTATTCTATAATGAATTTTTTAGTTAGTTTTTGTGTCCCATTTGGGAGAGTCAAAAAGTAAACCCCTTTTTCAAGATGACTTGTATTGATCTTTGTTCTTAATCCTTCTAATTTCTGTTGATGAACAGTTTTTCCTAACATATCTGTAATGGTAACTTCCATAGATGGTGTGAAATAATCAAGTTTTAATGTAATATGATCTTTTGCAGGATTAGGAAAAACATTTATCGTAGCTGTGACATCTTTCACAACCTCGCTAGTAGCCAATTGAA
This sequence comes from Chryseobacterium sp. G0162, assembly GCF_003815715.1. Taxonomy (NCBI): domain Bacteria; kingdom Pseudomonadati; phylum Bacteroidota; class Flavobacteriia; order Flavobacteriales; family Weeksellaceae; genus Chryseobacterium; species Chryseobacterium sp. G0162. The sequence continues at coordinate 4,929,788 of NZ_CP033922.1, forward strand.
TTTCCGGAGCAAGTTTTACAACCCAAACATCATCATTTCCGTTATTTACTGTTACATCGCCATTGTTTGAATTAGAGCCTCCGGCAATTATATATCCACCGTCTGTAGTTTGAATGACAGAATTCGCACTATCAACTCCCGATCCTCCAAAGCATTTTTGCCATTGAATATTTCCTGTAGGAGTAAGTTTTACAGCCCAATAATCATAAGAAAGAGGTATTTCTCCGGTACCTGATCCTGAAGGGGGATGATATCCTGTTACCTGACCATCATTTGAAGCGGTGCTTCCCACAACCAAATACCCACCATCAGTGGCTTGAATAATAGAAGAAGCCAAGTCAGCTTTGCTTCCACCCAAAGCTTTTTGCCATTGGATGTTTCCTGTTGCATCTATTTTTACAACCCAGTAATCAGTTCCGTCATGATTTTCCGTTACATCTCCATCATTAGAAAAAGCATGACCTGCTACAATAAAACCTCCATCTGAAGTTTTTACAATAGATGTTGCTAAATCCTGATGGGAACCACCTAAAGATTTTTTCCAATAAATCACTCCGCCATCAGAATTCAATTTTATGATCCAGTAATCTTTCCCTCCATGGTTTCCTGTTACATCACCATTGTTGTTTTCGGCATATCCGGCAACTACATACCCACCGTCTGTAGTTTGAACAACGGAAGTAGCTCTGTCATCTCCTGTTCCTCCTAAAGATTTTTTCCATTGGACATTTCCATCAGAATTTATTTTTACGATCCAATAGTCTATATACCCATTATTTCCGGGTACATCACCATTATTATTTGAAGAAGAGCTTCCCACAAATAGATATCCACCATCTGTTGTTGAGATCATTTTACTGATAGCATCATAATTGGTTCCTCCAAAAGCTTTTTTCCAATAAATAACTCCGGCATCAGAATTTAATTTTAAAGCCCATCCATCTGTAAATCCATGATTTCCTGTTATATCACCATTGTTTGATTCGGAAGTTCCGGCAACCACATATCCGCCATCTGCCGTTTGAATGATAGAGCTTGCATAGTCGTTTCCTGTTCCTCCCAAAGATTTTTGCCATTGAAGAGTTCCTGTTGCATTTAATTTTATGAGCCAGTAATCTGAATTTCCGTGATTCCCGGTTACATTACCATTATTGGAAGCAGAAGTTGCGGAAATCATATACCCCCCATCTGCTGTTTGAATGATAGAGCTTGCATAGTCACTTCCTGTTCCTCCTAAAGATTTTTGCCACTCTATAGCTGGAGCCTGTGCCATACTAAAGCCTGAGAAAAAGAGCCCAGCCAATACAGGCAGCGTTTTTTTGTAATTGAATTTCATGGTTTTTAGTTTATTGAATCTAGAAGCGCAAAAATAGGGTTTATCAAAGAATAAATACCGGTAATTCTATCATTTTTAGCAGGTGTTGTTAGATTTAGTTTGGCATATGAAATGATTTTTTTAAAGCCCATCAGTAAAATGTATCCGTTTTCAGGTAATATGTCTACCTGTTTTGAAAATGGGCGACTGTACATTTGTATCATAAAATAATCACAGTGTTAATCATTAAAAAACAAGTATTATGATTCAATCAGTAACATTCAAAAACCTTAACTGGGACGTAGCAGCAGATCTGTATTTCCCACCTAACTTTGACGAGAATAAAAAATATGCAGCCATCATCAGTGCCCATCCGATAGGAAGCTGTAAAGAACAAACTTCCGGAAATGTGTATGGACAAGCATTGGCAGATGCAGGATTTGTAGTATTGGCATTTGATGCTTCATTTCAGGGTGCCAGTGGCGGAGACATCCGTTTCATTGAAGATCCTACATTAAGAGTGGAAGATTTCCGCTGTGCATGTGACTATCTTGCTACCCTTCCCTATGTAGATGAAAACCGTATTGGTGTTTTGGGTATTTGTGGTGGTGGTGGTTATGCCATCAATGCAGCAATGACAGAACGCCGTATCAAAGCTATAGGAAGCGTTACAGGGGTTAACTATGGAAGACTTTGGAGAGAAGCATTTGGAAACTGGAATCCTATTGAAGCATTGGAAAAAATTGCAGAACAGCGTACTGCAGAAGTAAGAGGTGCTGAAAGATTGGTAGGTCAGTTTTTACCACCATCTGTGGAAGCTGGAAAAGCAGCAGGAATTAAAGATATTGATGTACTGGAGGCTACAGAATATTATAAGACCTCAAGAGGAGAAAAACCTCACGGAGCCACCAGTTATTTATATTCCCGAAGCAGCGCTGCAGTGGGTTGGGATGCTTTTCATCTGGCAGAAGTCTTGTTGACACAGCCCTTGATGGTGATTATCGGAGATAGGCCAGGAGGTTTTGGAGCCTACAGAGACGGGCTGGAAATTATGAGAAGAGCCCGATCAGAGAAAAAAGAGCTTGTTATTGCGGAAGGATGGTCACATTATGAGCTGTATGACCAGCCGGAGCCTGTAAAAATTGCATTGGATAAATTGATTCCTTTTTATCAAGCAAATCTATAGTACAATTTTGGATCAGACGCTAAAAGTTGTGCGACAGTATGTTGTATTAATTTTAAATTTAACGCAAAGTTTTTATTTAAATGGATATTGATTCTGGTGAAGCGAATGTTATCTATCTGCTTCATCGAATCAACTCTGTTGATTCCATCTTTGCTTCTTTAAAAATATAGCATAAGTGTTCTAAAATTTTGTGTTAAAAAATCATACAGTAATTTTTTAGTCTGAGTATAAAGAATCGGCGGCCATAGGCCGCCGATTTCTTGTATCAATAATTATTGGTATTTAGGAGTGTTTAGAAAAATCTTAATGCTTTAACTTAGAAATTCTTCACCAATCCTATTCCTACTATTTTATTCTGATAGAAAGGCATAACCATCGTAGAACTTGAGAGGTTTTTAGTTTTACTTTTTCCACGCAGCATAGTATCGATCCTTGGGAAAAGCCAGTAGGCCAATTCTGTGGATAGAATTCCAAACCCAGCACCTGCAACAACATCTACCAGCCAATGTTTATCATTCAACATTCGATATACTCCTGTAAATATAGCGAACGGATATCCGGAAAGGCTGAGCCAGAAATTGGTATCCTTATATTCTCTGAACATAAACTGAGCTGAAGAAAAAGCCGTCGCAGAATGTCCGGAGGGAAAAGAAAGTGTGTTTGATCCATCGGGCCTCTCCTCTTTGACTAGATATTTTAAAGGCATAGTAAACGCTGCAGAAATCAGTTGTGAAGAAGCATAGATAATCGTTCGGTCTCTCAGGTTATGTTTTCCTTTTATTCCTATAGCATTCAATCCGTATACCATCACTGCAGGAGCATATTGGGTGTAATTATCCAGGTTCATTCGTGCCGGTTGATGTTCATTAATCTCTGTACGGGTAGAAAAATTAAGCTGTTTAAGCTTATCTGATGTTAAACCCGCTACTCCATAACTGATAAACACTGCAGGAATAATCAAACTTTTATAATTCAGTTTATTGGTATGGATAGCAGACAGGCTATCTTGCTTAGGCTCAACAATAATAGTATCATTATTCTGAGCATTGATTTTGCTAATAACTGAGGTGAAAACTAGTAAATAGATCAGTAATTTTTGACAGGACCTTTTCATTTGACGTAGATTGGTTTTAAATTAAAACTTATAACTGTATCCCAGTCTTACAACCTGGGTTTCGTAATAGTCATTGCTGGTATAGGCAAACCCCATCCCCTGAATATTTTTCTTAATAACCATAGTGTTGAGGAGATCAGACGCATTTAAGAAAAGCTCTCCTTTTCCTTTCTGAATTGCTTTTTTCAATCCAATATCCATAGTGAATCTTGCTTTTATTTTTCCTTGAGGAATAACATCCGGTGCCAGATAAACTGCTGTAGCCTGAAGATTCAGCCCTTTTGAAAAACGAAAAATATTATTCAGCTTTATATTTCCGGACACTGCGGTTTGTCTATCAGCAGAAAATGTGTTAGGTTCAGGGTATAAATTTTGAACGGTAAAGGCATTGATCTGGTTGCGATAGATATTTCCATTAATATTGAATGAATATACATCAGAAACCTTTTGATTCCATATTGCTTCTAACCCTGTATTATAACTTTTGTCTGCATTTTGAAAGATGGCATAGATCAGATTACTGCCTGGTACAATGCTGGAGATCCTGGTAATGGTTCCATTCGCAAAGCGGTGATACAGGGCAGAATATAAATATCCGTTATCCCAATTATATTTATATCCCAATTCAATGGAATTCGTAAACTGTGGTCTTAATGCCGGATTTCCAACCTTGATGATTTCGGCATCATCATATTTTGGAAATATTCTGATATCTACCTCATTCGGACGGTCTACTCTTCTGTTATAAAATACTGAAAACTTGTTACGATCGTTAAGTTTATAAGCTAATCTAAAATTGGGAAATGGCTGAGTATAATTATATCCATCACTTTTATAAGTAGGATGATTAGGGTTCACATCATATTCAATTTTTACGTATTCTAATCTTAATCCAAGTTCTGCTTCCCATTTTTCATTCTCAAAAATATAGTTTCCATAGACGGCCGGAATAAATTCTTTATAGTCCGCTTTACCCCCAGCCGATACATCCAGTACTGAATTTGCTCCGGGAATAAAGTTCATATTGGTAGGGATACTTCTGCTTCTCAGTTTAATTCCTGTTTCAATTCTTCCATATTTTAACGGCTTAATATAATCTACGTTGAAATCATATACCTGCTCATCTGACAAAAGTTTAAAAGCATCGGTTCCGGTAGAAGCAGGTAAGTAATTATCATAAAAGTATTTTTCATCTTCCCTGTGAAATGTATAATTGAATCCAACATTTAATAAATGACCTGCTTCTTTAAACTTATGCTGATAAGAGGCACTCCCCATGATTGTCGTTTTCAGCTCATCTTCCAGAAATTGCCACAGACGAAGGCGCTGAGATTGATCTCCGTTAAAAAATGGCTGATCTCCACGGTCAATAATTTTTTCACTTCCGTACATTCCTGAAACCGTCAACGTATTGTGTTCATCAATATTCCAGTCTAATCCTGCTTTTGTAGTAAAGAAATTGGTATTTCTGTTCCTTTTCAGCTGAGAATTGATAACCGTTCCATCATCATAAGTACGGGTTACAAATTCATTTTTATTCAGCGTTTCCGTGTATAAATTATCGGCTTGTAGAAATAGATTGACCTTATTTTTTCTATAGTTAAGGGAAAGAGACGGATTAATTTTAGGAGTCAATGTATATTGAGGTCTGATGGTTGGTAAGTTCTCTTTTCTTACCCACAATGAACCCAGCCCTGTGGTAAAGCCTACTTTTCCGTTCCAGCCATTCTGCTTATTTTTCTTCATAATGATATTGATGATTCCGGCATTACCGTTGGCATCATATTTTGAAGAAGGATTGTTGATAATTTCAATTTTATCAATAGCTGAAGACGGAATATTATCAAGTCCTGTCTGGCTTCCAAATCCGGTAAGAGCGGTCTGCTTACCGTCAATAAGAACGGTTACCTTGTCATTTCCTCTCAATTGTACTTTTCCATCCTGTACAGTAATACCGGGAAGGTTCTGCATACTTTGCAGTACGGATCCTCCACTTTGGCTGATATTATCCGCTACAGAATACGTTTTTTTATCAAGCTTGTTATCCAGTTCATTTTTTTTAGAAGCAGATACCACTACTTCTTCGATTTTTGTTTCCTTTTCCTGTTTTCGATTAAGTTCTATTGTCGGAATCTCTAAAAACTCAGAAAGACTACCGATAAAAACAGATTGTCTGTATACATCATATCCTGCTACAGAAGTTTCCAGAAAATAATGATCAGGTTTTACCCCAGCAATAGAAAACCTTCCCTCTTCATTGGTAATCGTTCCGGCTACAAACGCTGTATCTTTTTCCTTTTTTAAAATAAGGTTGGCATAAGGAAGAGCTTCCTTATCCTTATTAGTCACTTTTCCGGAAAAAGTAACTGATGTGACTTGCGCTGTAATCATAGAAGAGATAGCAACAGTTGGGAAAAGTAAAAATTTCGATCTGTTCATTATATTTTGGGCTTTAATTACTTATTATTTATAGTATGGAATTTTAATTTTGAAAAGATGGTTTGTTGTTTTGTTTTCGCTGTGAAATAAAAATCATCACTGTCATTAAGACAAGAGATACCAAAGAGGCATTAATGGTTCCCAGATCAAGCCCTCCTTTTGCAATCGGTTTGGTTAAAAGATCCCCAAAAGTAGCTCCAAAGGGTCTTGTAAATACAAAGGCAATCCAAAACAGAACGACATGATTGATCTTGGTAAAATAATGAAGCAGTACGACGATCAGGATGATAAGTCCGGTAATAAAAGCTCCGGTCATATATCCCAGTCCTAAATTATCACTCAGGAAATCTCCGAATGCAGTTCCAAGACTGTTAGAGAACAATATGGCTGTCCAGTAATAGAATTCTTTATTTCTTTCAGAAATGGGATATACTTCAAGGGTATGATATTTTTTATACCATAAAAAAAGTGAAAATAAGAGCCCGGAAAGAAGTATTAAACTACCAGCTAAATACCCGGCTTTCAATGTTCTGTCAATAAAATCTGAAATTTCTGTTCCCAGCGTAGTCGTTGCGATGATTACCAGCCAGTATACTGCCGGAATATATTTTTTGACACTGAGCTGTATGGATAATATAAAAATAAAAAAGAATAAGGTGATGAGAATTCCTTTAGAATAACCCAAATTCAAGGTCATGGAAATAAAATCTCCAAGGGTTTCTCCTAAGGTGGTCGCTACAATTTTCATAAGCCAGAAAAGTATAGTGACTGCTGCTACTTTGTTTGCGGTTCTCATTGTATCTATTTTTATTGGGGCCAACCTTCAAAAGGTTAAGTTTTGTACACTTTTCTATTTCCTAACACACATTAATTGTTTTAAGACTCGTGAAAATCAAATTTATTTGTTCATTCGTGGCAGATAAAAACTATACTGATTAACTAATACAATCTGTGTCATCAGCAAAATCTGCGAGAGAATTTATCACATTCTATCTTTAATGATAAAATGCTTCATCATCATGTTTCTATATCGTTAAGCCTTATACTTTGTAAGCACATTGTCTTTATAACAATAAAATTCATGAGAGGTCTTTTTTCCTAATACATATACTTTCTCAACATGAACTTCATCATAATGTTCCATGAGTGTATGATACTGTTCTTTCAGATGTCCGGACAATTCGTCAGGTTGCACACTCTTTTCTATTTCTATTCCTCCTTGAGCTTTATATTCCATAACCACACGCGTGTTTCTCCAGGACATGGTGTAAACATTTTTATTTGCTGTAGATGAAGAGTTGATCTCAATTTGATCCTGCTGAACAATTTTTCCCGATGTGCTTGTAAATAAAGTAATTCCAGAAATTACCATGGCACCGTATCCTATCTTTTTAAACAAGTTTTCACTAAGGTGAGGCAGAATATATTTCACGGTATAAGAAGAAACAATAGCAGCTACTGCAATGGCAATTCCCAGCCATAGAGCCATATTAGAATATAATCCTAATGAAATATAAATGATAAGCTTAATAAGGTGAAGAAAAATTTCATTGGCGGCACGGGTGGCTACAATTTCTTCTTTTTTAAGTCCGAACTTTAGATAAAAACGGTTAAAAAGCAATCCTACAGCGCCTGTGATTCCCGAAATGAAACCTGCAGAAAAACCAATAAGTGCCAATGCCGATTTTGGATATTCTTTTCCAGTTTCCTCAGTTTTGTTTTTAGAAGCAAAGAGTTGGGGCACATTGGCAATCAGGAAGAATGCTACGATTAACTGCAGATAATTAGGGTTTACATATTTAATCAAATAAGCACCCAACAGCACTGCCGGAATAGAAAATGGAACAAACCATAAAAATATTTTCCAGTTGATATGCTGCTTAAATACTGCAATACGAGAAGCTGAACTGGTAAACGTTCCGATTGTTAAAGAAAAAGGAACTAACGAGGTAGGAAGCAAAAGATTCAGGATCGGAATCAGAATGAGACTTGCACCGCCTCCACAGATAGCGCTGATCCAGAATGCAAGAATGGTTCCTGCGAATAAAAGGGCAATTTTTAAAATCATTTCTAAATAAAATTTACACTTCAGTACGTATATATTTTCAGTACAAAGATGCCAACCGATTTAGAATTAATTTTGAATTTTTAGATTGTAAATGTTAAGAAAATGATAAACTGACAGAAAAAATATGATAGCCGTTTTCAAACCTGTAGCTGATGATCCAGTGATGAAATTTACAGATTTCCTGGATGATAGATAAACCTAGCCCACTTCCATTACTATCCGCTGATAATTTTGAAAACCGTTTAAATAATAATTCTTCATCCAGTTGTTGAGTTCCCGAATTGGAAACTTCAAAGACAGAATCCGTCAACCTTATTGAGATCAATCCATTAGGAGTGGTATGTCGGATAGCATTGATGATAAGATTATTAATCATAACCTCAGTGAGACTGCTATTACCATTTACCTTAACATTAGAGGCTATATTTTTCTCCAGAGCTATATTTTTCTGCTCAAAATGTTCTTCAAGAATGTCAATACTTTGTGTTAGGATATGGTCAAATGAAATACTTTCAGAATTATCAAACTGATGATTGTCTATTTTGGCAAGCAACAATAAGTTCTTATTAATACGGGAACTTCTGGTAAGTGCTTTATTCATATCCTCCACAATGCGGTATTGCTTTTCAGTAAGATCCTGATCCTGCAGCAAAAGATCCAGCTTGTTTTTAATAATGGCAAGTGGAGTCTGTAGTTCATGAGACGCATTTTCCGTAAACTCTTTTTGAGTTTTATAGACAGAGATATTACGTTCTATCAGTTTTTGAACAGATTGATTCAGTTCCTGAAATTCTGTGATATCAGATGTTGGGAAATCTATTTTACTCTGGCTGTTAAGATTAAAGGTTTTTAGCTGGTTAAGAGTACTTCTGAAAGGTTTCCAGATTGATGCGGAGAACTTTCTGTTCAGGTAAAGAATTCCTACCAATATTATTACAAAGAAGAATACCGTGACCATTGCAAGGATCCCAATTGTTTCATGAGACTCTTCAATATTGGTTTCTACAGTAAACAGATAAGGTTTATCATGAATATATACTACCTTTTTCAGGCATCGATAACGTTCTTTTTTTTGCTCAGAGATAAATGGCAGATGTTTTTCTGTAATATAAACACTGTCTTTCTTTATTTGATCTTTGGTAATTCTCTCAATATCGGTTTCAGGTTGAATATGATTCCAAAGATCTATACTCTGTTCCAGTTTTTCATCGGAAAGCTGTAAATGATTGAATTTATAGGCCGTTTTCTCTACAATAATCTGATTATGTTCATCCAGTTCATCCTGCCAGATGGTATCCACTACAAAATAATACACAGGAATACTTATCATCAGAACGATAAGGACGTAGATGATAAAAGGTTTGGTGGTTTTGCTAAGTAGAGGTTTCAAATGGTGTAGTTCAAGGTTTAATGTTTAACATGTAAAGTTGGTGTACTTTGACATGGAGATCTATTTTTACTGTATGCAATTTAGTATTTTATTGGTTGTGATCTTACCCGTTAAAAGGTTGAAAATATTTTATTATTTTTTCACTTCGAATGGAGCTGGAAACTTATTTTTTAGATCCCAAATCACGAACCATGAATCCCGCGACTCATTTAAGCTTCCCACTTATACCCCGTCCCGTAGACCGTTTTAAGATAATGCCCACATCCCGCATCATATAATTTTTTCTTGAGGTTTTTTACATGAGCATATACAAAATCATGATTATCAAGCATGTCGGCAAAATCACCAGAGAGATGTTCTGCAAGAGTACTTTTAGAGATTACTTTGTTCTTATTCCCTATAAAATAGATTAAGAGATCAAATTCTTTTTTGGTTAAAGAAATAATTTCATCATTTACTGCTACTGTTTTTGCCAGAAGGTCAATCTGAAGTTCATTTTGCTTTACAACATTAGAACTGCTGAACTGTTTTCTACGAATAATAGAATAGACTCTTGCCATCAGCTCAGAAAGGTGAAAAGGCTTGGTAAGATAATCATCCGCGCCCAATTTTAAACCTTCAATCTTGTCATCCAGAGCATTTTTGGCAGATATGATAATAACACCGTCCTGTTTATTTTGCTTCTTTAATTCCTCCAGAATCTTAAGCCCATTTCCATCGGGCAGCATAATATCCAATAAGATACAGTCGTACTCGAACATATCTATTTTGGTCATGGCTTCACTGAAAGTAGCAGCATTTTCACAGAGATAATTTTCCACAGATAAATATTCGGAAATACTCTTGGCGAGTTCTGCTTCGTCTTCAATAATTAGAATTTTCATGCGATAAATCTATGATTAAATTTTGAAGAAATTTTGAATTTCCAACAAAATAAGCCTGAGAATACATTGAATGAAAAACAAATTGATGTTCTATTGAGGAACCTCTGCTTTTTCATAAATCAATCCTTCTGCTTTCAATTCTTGCCAAAAACCAAGAGGAATCTGAGTGTGCAGTGCTTCCAGATTACTCTGTACCTGTGCAGGTTTACTGGCACCGGGAATAATAGAAACAAAATCTTCTGAAGCAAGTACAAAATGAAGAGCTGCATCAACAATATTGATTTTATATTTCTCTGCAATGGCCATTATTCTTGCCCGTTTTTGTTCCATACCTTTTGGAATCACATCTGTATAATTATACCGTTCACGTCCTGTAATATATCCGGAATTGTATCCTGCTCCAGAAACCAGTTTTACTCCTGCTTTTTTTACTGCCGGAAGAAGTCTGTCCACTGCATCTTCATGTTCCAATATAGAGTATTGGGTAGCAGAAAGGCAAATATCAGGGTCTGCAGATTCAATACAGTCTAGAATAGGCTCAATTTTATTGACTCCCATTCCCCATGCTTTGATAACTCCCTGATCCCTCAATTCGGAAAGAGTTTTAAAAGCTCCTTCTCTAGCCTGCTTCAAGAAATAAGGATAGCGGTCACCTACCTGATCTTCAGACAGGTCATGAATGTAAACAATATCGATATGGCTTAATCCGGTTCTTTGCAGACTCTCTTCAATAGATTTTTTTACAGCATCTGCAGTATAATTATGTTCGAAATCAAAGTTCAGAGGATTTTTCCACATGGTAGGCGGTACCTCAGATTCAGGAACCTGATGAAAGAGTCTTCCTACTTTTGTGGAAAATATAAATTCATTATGATCCTGATTTTTAAGAAAATCTCCAAATCTTCTTTCACTTTTGGTGAGCCCATACCAGGGAGAGGTATCATAATATCTAATTCCTGAATTCCAGGCAGTTTGAAGAATATTATGAGCTTCTTCATCCGTTATATTTTCAAAAGCAGTACCTATAGCAACTCCTCCTATTCCTAACCTGTGTTTGTCTGTTAAAAGCGGCGTTTTCATATTAAAATATTTTTATGGTGTTATCTATACCGCTGCAAACATCATGCAGACCTCAAAAGAAAAAGTAAGTTCTATCATTGAAATCCTTTCTATTATAGAGATATTGGGATTTCTTATATTATGTTAAATATTTTATGTTTTGAAGCCTTTGGTCTTGTTCTTGAATGAATTAGACTACACCACTTCAATATCCACTTAATATGAAAAAGCATGTTCTAATCGTAGGAGGAGGGTTTGCAGGTATTAATCTTATCAAATCCCTCAGGAGCGACAACAGATTCAAAATTACCCTGGTTGATAAAAATAATTATCACTTCTTTCCACCATTGATTTATCAGGTGGCAACCTCTTTTATAGAAGCCTCCAATATCAGTTATCCTTTCCGGAAACTATTTTCCAATAATAGAAATGTAAAATTTCATATGGGGAGCCTGATCAGGATCAAAACTGACGAAAAAATTATAGAAACAGATACAGGAACTTTGTCTTATGATTATCTTGTTCTGGCTTTAGGTACGGAATCTAATTTCTTCGGAATGGAAAATGTGAGAAAGCATGCTCTTCCAATGAAGAATATAGAAGAGGCGCTCTATCTGAGAAACCATATCTTGTTAACCCTTGAAGAAGCCGCCCGCAATAAGGATGTAAAACAAGCTGAAAAGCTTCAGAATATCGTCATTGCCGGTGGTGGTCCTACAGGTGTTGAACTTGCAGGAATGCTGGCTGAAATGGGAAAATACATTGCCCAGAAAGAATATCCGGAAATAAAATTTGGACTTTCCCATCTCTATTTGGTAGATGCCCTTCCTTCTCTCCTTTCTCCTATGAGCGATATGGCCAAGGAAACTGCTTATAAAAAGCTCACAGAGCTGGGAGTGAAAATTATTCTGAATGTAGCTGTGAAGGATTATGTAGATGGTAAAGTTATTTTAAGTGATGGTAAAACAATTGAAACAGAAACCCTGATTTGGACATCCGGAGTAATCGGTCGTGAAGTTGCTGGATTGCCCGAAAAAAGTATTGGTAAAGGAAGACGAATATTGGTAGATGCTTACAATAAAGTAGATGAAATGGAAAATGTCTATGCATTAGGAGATATTTGCCTTATGCTTTCTGAAGAAAAATATCCTAACGGGCACCCTCAGCTTGCTCAGGTAGCCATCCAGCAGGGGAAAAATATTGCAGAAAACTTTAAGAGGATAGAAGATGAAAAAGTATTGAAGTCTTTCCAATATAATGATAAAGGAAGTATGGCTATTATTTCGAAATATAATGCTGTAGTGGATCTTCCGAAGCATTCTTTCAAAGGATTTATAGCTTGGCTTACCTGGCTTTTTATCCATATTATTCCTTTGGTTGGCTTTAAAAATAAACTTCAACTGGCTTTTGACTGGTTCCGTTTATTTATAACGAATAATCCATCTATCAGACTGATTTTGTATCCCAAAAGAAATACGGATAATGGTTCTTCCTGAATCCAGATAAAATGAATCACACTTAAATATATTGATATGAAAAATAGTAGAAAACCTCCATTTTTTGGAGAAACAGTTGTCATTACCGGAGCATCAAGCGGAATTGGCAAGGCCACCGCAGAAGCCTTTGCTGAGCAGGGAGCTGATCTTGTTCTTGCAGCCCGTAATGAAGAAGCTTTGAAAGAAACTGCAGAAATATGCAGAAGCCTGGGAGTTAATGTTATTACTGTTCCTACTGATGTTTCTGTAGCGGAAGAAGTAGCCCATCTTGTGAATGAAGCCATTCAGTTCAGTGGTAAAATTGATTATTGGGTGAATAATGCAGGAGTACTGGCATTTGGAAAATTTGAGGAAATTCCAGTAGATGTTACCGATCAGATTATTAAAACAAATCTTTTAGGATATATGCATGCAGCTCATGCGGTACTTCCCGTTTTTAAACGGCAGAAAAAAGGAGTATTGCTTAATAATATTTCGATTGGCGGATGGATGCCGGCTCCTTATGGAACAGCTTATACTGCTTCAAAATACGGTATCCGGGGAATGACTGAAACATTGCAGGGTGAAGTGTCAGATTTTCCGGATATCCATATTTGTGCGTTGTATCCCGGTTTCCAGAAATCTTCAGGAATAGAACATGCCGCTAATTATTCAGGAATCAAACTCAGTACTCCTCCTCCATCATTTGACCCAAGAAAACTGGCCGCTTCTATTGTAAGAACAGCAAAAAATCCTACTGAAGCATCTTATCCGGACTGGTCAGCAGTGGCTTTTAAAAGTATTTATGAAATTTTTCCCGGTGTTGTTCGGTATGTTTCTTCAGCAGCAATGCGAATGGTGATGAAAAAAGCCAATAAAGATGAAAAATCAAAAGGAAATGTATTAGAACCCTCCAAAGGAAATATGGGAATTGATGGAAAATCACTGTTCACTATTTCTGCAAAACCATTGATATGGACTGCCGCCGGAATTTTAGGAATAGCAGCTGCCAAATTTCTGTTTTCAGGAATGTCTAGAAAAATTAATGAAGCTCAGTAACATCATATAAATCAGCTGTAATAAGGGATGTGAAAATCAATATTACAGCTGGTTTTTAATAGATTAAATGAGTAATTTAAGATATTCTGAATAGAAAATAAGAATCTTTTCCTGATCTTAGGGAAGTTTTTAAAACGTGTTTTGGGTAAGTTTCTCTAAGATATTTCATAAATTTACACAGCAGTTTCAAATTGAGGCTCGCATTAAAATTCTTCCCAGGTGAAAATTCACAACAAAAAAAAGTACCTAAGTTTTCTAAAATTTAAAAGAGATTTCCAAAAATATGGACTGGAAAAAGCACGCAGTTATGAGCTTATTCTGCATTGGCTAAACAATAGGCTGAGCCGGAATCAGTTTCTTGTGCTTTCCGGAATCCTGGTTGGATGTACAGCAGGTTTAGCCGGAGTTATTCTGAAAACACTGGTACATAATATTCACTATTTTATTACCAATAAAGTTCATTTTGAATATCAGATCCTATTCTATATCGTTTTTCCGTTTTTAGGAATTGTTCTGACCACAATGATTGTTTTAACATTGTTTAAAGGCCAGGATAGAAAAGGAATTGGAGCAATACTGTACGAAATTGCTCAAAATTCAAGCATCGTAGCTTCTGTAAAAATGTACTCACAGGTGATCCAAAGTGCAGTTACCGTTGGACTGGGAGGTTCTGCCGGACTGGAAAGCCCCATTGCAGTTACCGGAGCTGCCATAGGATCAAATTATGCACAGACTTACCGACTCAATTATAAGGAACGTACATTATTACTGGCAGCGGGAGCCACAGCCGGAATAGCTTCGGCTTTCAATGCACCTATCGCCGGAATCATGTTTGCCTTTGAAATTCTCCTGACTGGAGTGGTTTTTACAGACTTTATTCCATTGGTCGTTGCAGCAGTTTGTGGAAGTCTTTTGTCCAGGATACTGCTTCAGGAGGATGTCCTTTTCAGATTTTATACCAGAGAAGCTTTTAACTATAAAAATCTGCCTTATTATCTTATTTTAGGCCTTGTAACAGGACTCTATGCAAGATATTTTGTGATTATCTCCCAAAAAGTGGAGCATTTTATAAAAGGACTTAAGCTTTCAAAAATGCGTAAAGCCATGTTTGGAGGAGCTGTTCTTTCCCTGCTTTGTGTACTTTTCCCTCCTTTATTTGGTGAAGGATATGAAACGGTGAAGGCTTTTACCAACGGAAATACACATTCAATTATAGAAAACAGCTTTTTCAGGTATTTTGAAATTGGAGATTGGACGATTATAGTTTTTTTGGTACTCGTACTGCTATTAAAAGCTTTTGCTACTTCATTCACCATATTCAGTGGCGGAAATGGAGGAAATTTTGCTCCTTCTCTTTTTGCCGGTGGAACCTTAGGGTATTTATTTGCATTGGTTTGCCAGCATATTGGATTTACAGATGTCCCGGTTACCAATCTTGTTCTGGTAGGAATGGCCGGAGCCATGAGTGGCGTAATGTATGCCCCACTTACAGCAATATTCCTGATCGCAGAATCCAGCTTTGGATATGATCTGTTTATTCCTTTGATGATTGTTTCCATCATTTCATATCTTATTGCCAAATGGTTCTCTCCTATTTCTCCGGAATTGAAATCCCTTGCAGATGAAGGAAAGATATTTACCAATAAACATGATAAAAACTTACTTTTTGCTCTAAGAACAGAGGATTTTATCGATAAATATTCTCAGACGATTCAGGAAAATGCTTCTATTACAGACCTCTTTGAATTGGTAAAGAACGGAGATAAAAATATTTTTGCTATCGTAGATGAGACCAGAGCATTAAAAGGTGTTTTAACGCTGGATGATATCAGGCCCTATCTTTTTAATAAAGAAATTGACACTAGCCAAACGGTTGCTCAGATTATCAAGGCTCCTCCTGCGATAGTCCATCCTGAAAATAAGCCTCTTCAAATCCTTCAAATTTTTGATGACACCGGAGTATGGAATCTTCCTGTTGTCAATGAAAATAATGTTTTTATTGGGTTTATTTCCAAGTCTTCTATTCTGATGAGTTATAGAAAATTGTTGAAGGAGTATTCAGATTAAAGAGTTAAACCACCTTTCAAACAGTAGTAGTATCTTAAAATAACTTATTGTTAAAAACTTTTATGCCTTCTGCGTTAAAAAATAAATCCGTTCAAATACTGAACGGATTTTTTAATCTAATAATGAAGTTTAAAAATTAATGGCTCACTTTATTAAGCAAGTCAATATCTTCCTGATCTAAAGTAAGTTTCGGAGCGTTGAATAACGTTTCAAGTTGTGAAGAACTGGTAGCACTTACAATAGGTGCAGTAATCAATGGATTGGATAACAGCCATGCTAAAGCCACTGTCCCCTGATTGCTATGATGTTTTTCACTCACCTGATCCAGTGCTTTTAACACTTCTGTTCCTTTTGGATTTAAATATTTTCTTATCCCTTCTCCTCGTGCACTTTTGGCAAGATCTGCTTCATCACGATATTTCCCGGTTAAGAATCCTGCTGCCAGTGACCAATAAGGAAATACACTCAGATCAAATTGTTCAACTAAAGGAGCATAGTTTTTTTCAAAACCTTCTCTTTCCAATAAATTATAATGGGGTTGTAATGCAACATATTTAGGAAGGTTATTCTTTTCAGAGGCTTCAAAGGATGCTTTTAAACGTTCAGGAGAAAGGTTAGATGCTGCGATATAACGTACTTTTCCAGCTTTGATAATTTCATCATAGGCAGAAAGTGTTTCTTCTACCGGAGTGGTATGATCGTCAAAATGCGTATAATAAAGATCAATATGATCAGTTTGAAGTCTTTGCAGAGACTCATCTACAGACCTTAAAATATGTTTTTTACTGATATCGTAGCCATGCTCCTTCGTCTCAGAACCTACTTTGGTAGCCAGAACAATATCCTTACGGTTGTTACGGCTTTTCATCCATTTTCCGATGATCTCTTCAGATTGTCCACCTCTTCCGTTTACCCACCATGAATAGGTGTCTGCGGTATCTACAAAATTGAATCCGGCTGCTGTAAACTGATCCAGGATATCAAAGGATTGTTTTTCGTCCAGTGTCCATCCGAAAACATTTCCTCCGAAATTAATAGGAGCTACTTCTAAATCCGTGTTTTTGATCTTTCTTTTTTCCATAAAAATAATTTTACTAACTGAAATCTAAGGTAGCAAATATTATTCTTCATCACTATTCAAAATAGCCATATGCTCTATAGTTATTATAAATGAAAAAGCCGATGATTCCTCATTTATTTTGCAGAATGCGATAATAAAAAAACAGTCTTATAGAAGACTGTTTCTGCTGTAATTGTTGGATTAACGTAAAGGCACAAGTTTTATCTGTATTGTGTATTTTTTTTACACAAGATAACTCTAGTATTCTTTTCGTACTAATTCTATGTGACTTTGTGGTTAAATTTTTAAAACCACATAGAGACATAGAGTTATGCAAGCTAATTCAAGTAAATAAAATAATTAATCCATTCATTGTGGTGTATTTTTCAAACTATCTGCGAGATAATCTATTGCTTTTCAATCTGAGGAATTTCAAGTGCTATCAGAATTTGTCTGTATTCCTGTAATTGAAGATTAATCGTTTGTAATCCTTGTTTAAAGAATGCAGATGTGTTGAATAGGTTTTGATAATATTCTACTCCCTCCAGCATATTCTTTTTGAATGCATTCCATTTCTTTGTTTGAGACTGGGTAATTTGTATGGAAGTGTTTTCGATTTCCTTTTTCAGATACTCTACATACATTTTCAGTTCATTGATGAACATATTAGGACGGTTGTTATCAGGCAGAATATTGGTATTGCCATAAATATGTTTTACCATTTCCGAAAGAGAAACTTCTTTATCAAAAAAGGCAATATTGGGTCCCGGACAGATGACAACACCTTGCTTTTCGCCCTTAATCTCTATTCCCTGTTCCATGTAAGCAGCGTTTACAAGTCCTACACAAAGACAGGCTTTATCTGTAATTTCAGTTTTTTTCTTTTCAAACTCTTCTGTAGAAAGTGTTTCTTTCTGATGATAAAGTTCGTTCAACTTCATATCCTGATATTTCTTAGAAGCAGTACAGGTGCCTTCAGGAGAATATTCTTTGCTTAATGCTAATAATTTCTTTGGACATGAGCTTCCATACCTTCCTTTGGCTTCTTTCTGCTGTTTTAATAATTCGTTAGAAGTTCCTTTTATAGTGTTGAAAGGAACACCCAAAGGTGAAATTTGGCTTAGGTAAAAATCATTTTCCTTAGCATTTAAAAGAAGATTTCTGGTCTCGGTATCTACAGAAGTGGCTTCAGGAACTAATAAAAATGGAGAGCCCCATCCCACACTGTCTACGTCATAATTGGACAATAAAAAATCATGTTCTTCAGAAGTACCTACACCTCCCTGTACGGTAATTTTCATTTCTAAAGGTTTGGAGACAACAGGTTTGCCTTTTTGCTCTAATGCACTTATCATTAATGAATGAGCAGACTGGATCAGATCATTCTTTTTCTGTCTGAATTCTTCCATAATAGGTCCCAAAAGCATTCCTTCTGTAGCAAATGCATGGCCTCCGCAGTTTAATCCTGATTCTATTCTGTATTCTGAAACCCATAAGCCTTTTTTAGCCAGAAAATTTCCCTGAATCATCGCAGAGCGGAAATCACTTACTTTAAGAATGATTTTCTTTTTCAGAATTCCGTTTTCATCAGGGAAAAAATCATCAAATTCTTCCATGTAACTGTACAGACGGGGATTCATTCCTGCCGAAAGAACCATTGAGGAAGATAATTTACTCTTTGCAAATCCACGCAGCGAAGCATGAGCATCATTGTACATTACAGGAAGTTGCTCGTTCTTTTTATAGTTGTCTTTATCAACTTTTGTCATGATATTGACATCAATACTTCCGGGTAGCAGATTTGTTTCAATAAAGTGTTTGATACTGTCACTCCAGTTATCTTTTTGTACAATAAGGTTTTGAAGACTGTTTTTCAGATCTGAAGTATTGGGTAACATGGCCACAAAGTCTTTCAGTGCCTCTTTATTTTTACTGATTTCCTGTTTGAAAGCTTCGAATTTTTCATTCACGATATCATCTACCATGTCCAGATAAGCAGTAATTCTTTTGGCTCTGTAATCCTCTGTTTTTGTTGAAATTCCAGAATAATCAAGATTAAACTTTTTGTTGTAAAAGTTTTTCATTTTTTCCAGAATTTCATCGTCAATGATGGAAATCACAGAAGAAATTCCATATTGTGCAACGCGGATCGGGCTGTCTATGGTATAAGCCAATCCCATTACCGGAATATGGAAATTGTGTAACGGTTTAGTTGTCATTATGTTTCAATAAAAGTTCTTTACTTAATGCAACTAAAAATTCTTTCAACTAATTCACTGCTTAAAAGTATTGTTTTTTTAATTAATTATGCATTAAATAGCATCTGTAATATTGAAAATATGCTAAAAATCATTTTATCAGGGTGTTATTTTCTTCAAAAATGCATAAATATTATAGACTTTATCCAAACAGTTTTTTTAGCCACTTTTCCTACTACAATATTCTATGTGACTATGTGGTTTAAATAATAATTTAATTTTTACCCCATAGCCACATAGAGTTTACACATAAATTAAAATTATTCGTGAATTCGTGGTGATAAAAACATGACAATCATCCGCGTAATCAGTAAAATCTAGTACGGTATTAATATAAAAAAAGGTTTCATTTACTTAGTAAACAAAACCTTTTCGATTAAATGTATGGATAGTAAGCCATTACTCTGCCTTATTCTTCAGCATCATCAGAAGGCTATACGCTCCTTTCTGTACAATCTTTTTACCTTGTAAGAAATCTGCTTTTAAAACTTCTGTAAACTGGTCGTCTGAAATTCCGGTGACTACAGGAATCATCTTATATTTTGATTTTCCAAGGTCTTCAAAAACATAATTTTTATTTTCAAAAGAAACTACAGCATCATTGGGAAGTCCTTGGGTATATCGGCTGCTGATATTGACTTCGGCATTGACGTACATTCCTTTTACAAATTCAGAGTTAACAGATGATAACTTAGCTACAGCCGTTGCAGAACCTCCATTTTCAATACTTGGAACTACACTTACAATTTTAGCATTGGACTTCATATCAGGATTTTGATTATTATAAACCAGAATCTCCTGTCCTACTTTTATATCATTAACATCGTTTTCAAATACCTTTAATTCCAGAAGCAATCCAGCCGGATTAATTAGCTCAAATAAGGTATCTGCGGGGTTAATATATTGCCCGTTATTGACCAGAATTTTGCTTACAAAACCACTGAATGGCGCATAAACATTAATTTTACTTCTTATATTTCCTGTATTCAAACCTTTCGCATTGATTCCGATGATCCTTAGTTTTTCTTCAAGACCTCTTAAAGTGGCATTGAGAGTTGAATAATCTGCCTGAGCGGTTTGTAGCGTTTTATCACTGCTTGCTTTGCTTGTATTAAGGTCTTTCTGGCGGTTAAAGTTGAGTCTTGCAGCATCAAGTTGTGCTTTGGTTACCAGATAATCCTGTTGAAGTTGTATGAATTGCGGATCTTCTACAATTGCCAGTACCTGACCTTTGCTGAAGCGGCTTCCATTAATGACATTGATCGCTTTGATATGTCCGCCCATAATGCTTGAAACAGAGCTGATATGAGATGGGGCTATCTCTGCTTTCCCATTCAGACGTACCAGTTTCTCCATGTTCCTGTCCTGAAGAGATGTAATCGAAATTCCTACAGACTGAATTTGCTGATTGGTGAGATGAACCGTGTTCTCCTCTCCCTTTGCAAATTTTGTATTTTCGTAGACTGTTTTTTCCTCTTCTTTTTTGCCTGAACAGGATGATAAAGCAAATACTAAAGCCAGGCTGTATATTGATATTATTTTGAATTGCATGACGCTGTTATTTTGAAATTAAGAAATTAAGTTCTGCTCCGATCTGATTCAGTCTTTCCAGGCTGTCGATGTAATCTGCCTTGGTCTTGACGGCTTGATTCACCAGTATTACCCAGTTTAAATAATCAATTTCTCCTACATCCATCTGCTTTTGCGCTGTTTTTAAGATCGTTTCAGATTTTGGAAGCTGTTTTTGCTCGTAATTTTCAATGATCCTCTGCTGATTTATATAGTTACTGAGTTGTTGTCCCAATCTGTTTTTAAGTTCAATTTCTTTTCTTTGGTATTGATTTTCAGAAATAGCAATTTTTGCCTGTGCGGCTTTGGCTAAAGCTCTCTGACCTTTGGTAAACAATGGAATTCCTACTCCAACCTGTACAGAATTAAAACGGTTATTGTTAATGTTTTTCATACTCTGATTGGTGTAGCCAATCAAAAGTTCAGGAAGCAGTCTGCTCTTTTCAAGCTGTACTTCAGCCTCTCCTACTTTGATCTGCTGTTGCAGATACTTCAGTTCAGGGTGTTGTTTTACCATTTCCTCTGAAATCTGAAGTCCTACATCCATTGTGGGTTTATTGGCAACGGGTTGATAGGTAATATCAGACTGCAGGAGCAACTGAAGCTGAAGTTTTGCAATATTCAGATCATTTTCAAGGGAGTTCAGTTGTACTTTTACCTGTTCTTTTTGAATTTCTGCGGTGGATTCTTCTAGAATGTTGGCTTCTCCTTTCTTTAATCTTAAACCAGCCTTATCTGCAAAATTGGAGTATAGCTGACTGATGTATTCCAATACTTTTTTCTTTTCCTGAAGGACTAAAATTCTATAGAAAACATCTGTAACCTCTTTGGTGAGCTGTGTTTTTGTAAGGTTCTGACTGATAATACTTGCTGTCCATTCCGCATCCAGCATCTGCTTTCTTTTCGAATAAACAGTTGGAAAGCTGAATCTTTGTGAAATTCCAAATGAATTGTCGGTCTCTTCTCCCTGAATCTGCCCGATTGCTCCTGTAACTTCCAGCTGTGGAAGGTCAAGATAACTGGCTTTCAGTTTCTCCTGATAATGAGTGATGAGTTTTGAACTTTTAAGCGTTCCGTTTTGTTGATATGCCTTTTCCAGTGCCTGTTCAAACGTTATGTTTTCCTGAGCCTGAAGACTACCGAAAGAAACGAATAGTAAGAAAACAGACAGTTTTTTATAGTGTATTTTTTTAGAGAATTTCATTTTATCTTTATTAATATGTTCAAATAAGACGTAAAGGATTGGGAGAACAAATAAGGTTAAAAGGGTGGCCAACATCAATCCACCAATTACTACTGTAGCCAAAGGTCTTTGTACTTCAGCTCCTGCTCCATTGCTGATAGCCATTGGCAGAAATCCTAATGAAGCTACAAAGGCAGTCATCAGAACCGGACGAAGTCTGATTCTTGTTCCCATTAGTACAATTCTGCTGGTATTGGTTATTCCATTCTTTTTTAAACGGTTAAACTCTGATATCAAAACAATTCCGTTAAGTACAGCTACCCCAAATAAGGCAATGAATCCAACCCCGGCACTGATGCTGAAAGGCATTCCTCTCAGGGCGAGAAAATACACCCCTCCAATGGCTGATAGCGGAATGGCAGTGTAGATTAATAAACTGTGTTTTACAGATCCAAATGCAAAGAATAACAGTAAGAAAATCATGACTAAAGAAATAGGAACAGCAATTCCTAATCTTGCTTTGGCTTCGTTTAAGTTTTCAAAAGTTCCTCCATAAGCAATGGTATATCCTGGCGAGAATTTCAGGTTTTTTCCTACTTTTTGCTGAAGTTCTTCCACAATACTCTGCACATCTCTATCTCTGGCATTAAATCCAATGATGATTCTTCTTTTGGTATCTTCTCTCTGGATCTGGTTCGGACTGTCTTTAAGTTCTACTTTCGCCAGTTGGGATAAGGGCACCTGCTCTCCGGAAGCTGTCGGAACCAATAGATTTTGGATGCTGGTAATATCTTTTTTATAATCATTATCCATACGAACAACGATGTCAAACTTTTTCTCTCCTTCATACAATGCTCCGGCAGTTTGTCCTGCAAAAGCCATATTGATCACTCTGTTGATCTCGGCAACAGAAATATTGTATCTTGATAATTCAGAACGGTTGTAATCAATAACTACCTGTGGAGCTCCTTCAACGGGCTCTATATAAAGATCCTGAGCTCCTTTTACCGTATTAATGATACTTCCCAGTTTTTTGGCATATGTAGTAAGACTGTCAAGATCTTCCCCGTAAATTTTACAAACTATATCCTGTCTGGCTCCTGTCATCAATTCATTAAAACGCATTTGTACAGGGAACTGGAAACTTGTTGTTAATCCGGGAATGACACGTAATGCCTTGCTCATCTTTTCCGAAAGTTCAGGGAATGATTTTGCAGAAGTCCATTCTTTTTTAGGCTTTAAAACAATAATCATATCTCCCGCATCCATTGGCATTGGTTCTGTTGGAATTTCTGCGCTTCCGATCTTTACAACAATCTTTTGTACTTCTGGAAACTGTTTTAAAAGAATACCGGAAGCCTGCGTCGTTATTTTTTTGGTCTCATTGATATTACTACCTTGAAGAATTCTCATCTCAACAGCAAAATCTCCTTCTTCCAGCGATGGGATAAATTCTCCACCCATTCTTGACAATGTGAAAACAGCACCTGCAAAAAGCACAAGAACTCCCAGAATGATTGTTTTTCTGTATTTCAATGCTTTCATCAGGAACTTTTGGTGTCCTGATTCTACTTTAGCCATTACTCTATCGGAAATATTGTCCTTTTCCTTTTTCTTTCTGCTTAATACCAATGAGCTCATCATAGGAATATAAGTAAGGGAAAGAATAAACGCTCCAATAAGTGCAAATGCTACGGTTTGGGCCATTGGTTTAAACATTTTTCCTTCAATTCCCTGTAGAGTAAAGATCGGAAGGTACACAATAAGAATAATGATCTGCCCGAAAACAGCACTGTTAACCATTTTGGTGGCTGAACTGGAAACCTGCCCATCCATTTCTTTTTTGCTTAATATATTGTCTTTTCCAAAATGCTTTTTATGAGCCAATTGATGCAGAACGGCTTCCACAATGATAACTGCTCCATCTACAATAAGACCGAAGTCTAGCGCTCCAAGACTCATCAGGTTACCTCCAACACCAAAGATATTCATCATAATAATGGCAAACAGCATGGCTAAAGGAATTACGGAAGCAACCAATAATCCGGCTCTGAAGTTCCCAAGGAATAAAACAAGAATGAAGACTACAATCAGGGCCCCTTCCATCAGGTTGGTTTTTACTGTACTGATGGTATTATTAACCATTTTAGCGCGGTCAAGGAAAGGCTCAATTACAACACCTTCAGGCAGAGATTCCTGGATTTTCTCTAGTCTTTGTTTAATATTGCCTATTACCTCGTTAGCATTTTCTCCTTTAAGCATCAATACAATGGCTCCGGATACTTCTCCGGTATCGTTATAGGTCATAGCACCATACCTTGTCGCATATCCGATTTTTACAGACGCTACGTCTTTAATGTGAACCGGAATTCCTTCTTTGGTTTCTGCTACCTGAATACTTCCAATATCTTCTGCTGTTCCCAAAAGACCTTCACTGCGGATAAAAAGAACCGTTTCCTTCTTTTCAATATAAGCTCCTCCTGTATTTTGGTTATTCTTTTCCAAAGCGGCAAAAACATCATTGATATTGATATTAAAAGCCTGAAGCTTATTAGGATTAATAGCAATTTCATACTGTTTCAGTTTTCCCCCGAAACTGCTGACATCTGCCACTCCTTTGGTTCCTAATAACTGTCTTCTCACAACCCAGTCCTGAATAGTTCTCAGTTCTGTTTCGTCATACACATTTTCATAGCCTTTCTTGGCCCTTACCACATATTGGAAGATTTCTCCCAATCCTGTAGAAATAGGTCCTAGTTCGGGCTTTCCAATTCCGTCCGGAATATTATCCTGAACGAGCTGTAGACGTTCCTGAACTTGTTGGCGGGCCCAATACACATCGGTATTATCATCGAAAACTACAGTGACCAGCGACAACCCGAATCTGGAAAGGCTTCTAAGCTCGGTGATTCCACTGATGTTACTGGTTGCCTGCTCGATGGGGAATGTTACCAGACGCTCAATGTCTGCGGCTCCATAAGACGGTGCGGTGGTGATAATCTGTACCTGATTATTGGTGATATCAGGCTGAGCGTCAATAGGTAGTTTAGTGGTTTCATATACTCCGAAAAGGACTAAGCCTATGGTGAACAGAGCAATGATGAGTTTATTCTTTACAGAAAACTCAATAATTTTGTTTAACATGAAAAATTATTAATGGGTAAATCTGTAGTCTTTTATAAACTGCTTATATTTTGTATCTGAACCACAAAAGTTACAAAAGCTATTAAATACTTTAGAATGTTTACTTAAGCTTAAAATAATACCAGATAAAAAGTTTGCAAAAGAGTAAAATCAAAGAATTTCACAACTCTAATTGTACTTTTTATTAAAAAAACAAGCAGAATAATATTGTACTACAAAATTGATTGATAAACAATAACAATTGATTACCTTAAGTAAAACTTAAAGTATTCATTTTTACTTCAACATCAATTAAGAAAGCCGTGGAGGCTGGAAAATATTGGAAAGGTAAAGGTTTGAGAAATCCTTTTCCTGATAAATGCTATTTTTTTGAGGAATTCTGATTTCTTTAGGTTTTTTGATTTCAAAGGTGTAATCAGGAAGCTGGGCATGTACTGTCAATACAATGGGAGGATTGATAAATGGTAGCTTCTGATCCAGATCCCAGTCAGCATCTTTTTTATGGTTGTCATAATGTTCCATGACGAATTCCGAAAGATTCCCTTCATATTCTATAAAATGTTCTACAAACATAGGCACCTTCAATACTTCCCCCGCATTGGTGGTAGCCAGTACATACATCATTGAACATATTATGGAGAACCATTTTAACATCCCTGCAAATATAAGGCTTAAATTTTTCCTGAGAAAAGACAAGAAGATTAATTTTTGTTTAATAAAGAGGTTTTTGGGTCTTTTATCTGTATTCCAAAATCTTCTACGGTCTGAATAAACTTTTGGGAAGGATCAAAAAGTGATAAAGTTTACCGGATGGCAGCAAAACAAATCTCATTAATGGAAAATATTCTCGGGCTTAATCCATTATTGTTTTCGCTCGTATTTTAAGTGAAAATTCAATCAAAATCTAGCAATCCATCAGTGAGTTGTTTCCATTGAATTTTAGCAACTCCCATCATACCTCCTATTGCAATCATTAGGTTCCTGCTGATATCAATAAAGGTAGCGTTAAAATTGGGTGATTCATTCCGTCCGTACACAGCGGCTTTTAAATAAGTGGCATTTCTTTGAATCATGAATGTAGAAGTGGCTTTTGAGCTATAAAAGTGAGCAATATGACTACTTTTTTGGGTAGGGTTCTGAGAAGGCCGGCAGGTCATTAGAATACTTTCAGAATAAGTATCTTCAAAATAACAGATATCGGTAATTTCGACCCAGTCAAATCCTTTGGCTTCCATTTCTCCGGGTCCCGGAATATTAATTCTTACAAAGTCCCCTTTTTGTGGCTCCCGTTCAACCGGAATACCTTTGAGATCATAGAGTTTAAAAGCAGCAAATGCTTCTCCACAATAACTTTTCCATTGATTAATTGAGAAAAACCTTGTTTTTAATATCTCAAATTTCAATGAAAGGAATTCAGGGTCAAATTTTGCATAACTTTCTGTATCATGAAAGCCACCTGATTGCTGATTGGGAACCCCTTTAATCTGTTTTGGCTTCATACTTCTTTTTATTCAAATTAAAAGAATTTATCCATTTTATTTTATGAGTAGAATCACAATGGAGTAAATAAATGCTTAAAGTGTTAAAAATTTTCGCTTTAATACTTGCTGAGTTTATACTTAATTAATCAATATTCCTTTTTGCGGAGTTTTTATTCCGTCTTAGGGATCTCGAGTTAGAATTTTGAAGACTAAGTTTGTTTAAAGTTATTGAGAATAATTCTTACATAGATAAATATCACTAATTTAATTGTTAAAGTGAGTGTTCATGGGAAGTCAGAAGAAAGAAGTTTGAGATTATTTTTGTTGATAATGAGTAATGTAGATTTAATGGTTTTTATACCTTATAATTTCCTTCTTCCTAGCTCTGGCTTCCTTTATATTATGCACTCTATTCAACTCATTTATAATCAACAATGGAACAACAGAAACAGCTTATTTTAAACGGAAAAATGCATAAAGTAATGTGGCAGATGTCCTGGCCGGCAGTTATTGCAATGGTACTTTATGGATTGAATAATTTTCTTGACGGAATTTTTGTAGGTCATTTAATTAGCAATACAGCTTTGGCAGCAGTAGGCGTCGCCTATCCCCTGGCACAATTTGCCCAGGGATTTGGGACCTTGATTGGTACAGGTTTAGGAGCTGCCGTAAGTATTTGGATTGGTGCAGGTGAAAAGGATAAACTAAGCAAAGCTATGGGAACCGTTAATTTTCTTACCCTGCTCTTTTCTGTTGTCATTACAATTCCCTGTTATATTTTCGCCAAAGATCTGGTGTATATGATGGGAGGAAGAGGCGAAATTCTAACGTTAGGGGTGGAATATTTCAGAGCCACCATTCTTGGAAGCTTTTTCTGGATTCATGGGCTGGCACTGAACATGTTGATCCGCGCAGAAGGAAAAATGAAAACTGCTGCCTGGATGATTGCCGTAGGTCTGATTGTAGATGTGGCATTAAAGCCTTTATTTATTGATTCTTTTGGTGGTGGAGTAAGCGGTGCAGCTTGGGCTACCAATATCTCCATGATGATCTATACGGTACTAGGGGTTTGGTATTATGCATCCGGAAAGGCTTCTTTTGTTACCCGATTTTGGTCCTTAAAGTATGACAAAGCCATTATAAGGGAAGCTCTTTCCCTGGGAATGCCCGGGTTTATCATGATGGTTATGATTGTGGTTCAGAATATTGTAGTCTTCAATGTAATTGCCAAATATGGAAAAGATACAGATATCACCTTTTTTACGGCAGTCAACCGGTTTTATATTCTTTTAAATACTCCACTTTGGGGATTGATGAGAGCTTTGCAGCCTGTATCAGGCATGAATTTCGGAGCCGAAAAATATGAGAGAAGCATCAAGGCATACCGTCTTTTCTCTTTTACAGGGCTTATCATTTTGATTCCTTTCTGGCTTTTTGTGATGTTCTGTCCATCAGAGGTATTGTCTGTAATGATTCCCAATGTATCTTTTCAGCCAAGCCAGCTAACTGATTTCAGGATTTATATGAGCGTTTTACCAGCTTTACCATTTATTTTTATGGCAATGGTCTGGTTTCCTTCTGTAGAAAATGCCCGACCTGCTACCGTAATCAGTATCTTAAGACAACTGGTATTATATATTCCTGCCCTTCTTATTATACCAATGTTGTATGGAATCCGAAGTATTTATGTTGTAAGTGCTATTATAGAATGGATTGTGTTTGGTGGAGTCATTTATATGATAGGGTTAAATTTCAAAATGTTAAGAAAAACCAGTATCTATTAATGAATGATAATTTTTAATTAAAATAAATAATTTTTAATTAAAAAGCACATACGATGCGCTGCATAATATAAATTTTGCTTATATTTGTGAATCGAAATAATTTTTTTTCATCATTTGTGTTTTTTTAAGGTCTCCAGTACTGGGGGCCTTTTTGCTTTTATAAGCTATATAATAAAGAATATACTATTGATATGATAAATGGACAAAAGGGGAATTATTTATTATAAAATAATTTTCTAATACCTTACCATAGATGAATACAGTGATTTTTAATTGTTAATAAATCCCTTTTCCTATACCTAAGTTAATGTTTTTCATAAAATCTGTAGGTCTGAACTGCATCACCGCCTGGAAACTTCTAGTGTAAGCCTGTACACTCTTATACCCTACTTCATAAGCTGTTTCTGAAATGGTCAGATTTCCTGAACTCAAAAGTTCAAGGCTTTTAATGATACGGAGCATTTGCTGATATTTACTCAAGGTGAGACCGGTTTCCTTTTTAAATATGCGCTCCAGACTTCGGGAAGAGAGCAATGCCAACTCTCCCAGCCCTTCTATTTTAATTTCTGTGTTGTAAAAATGATGAAGGTGTTCAATGACTTTTTCTAAGCGTTTATCTTTAGGCAGGCAGAGATGAAGTTTCAGGGAATGTTCTACAAAATGAGGAAGCTCATTAAATAATGCTTTTAAAAATACCATTTCATCCGCATCTTTTTTCATCAGCTTGGACCATTTTTCAGCATACTTTATCATTTCTCTCAATACGGAAGGAACTGAAAATGCGTTCACCTCATCATAAAATGAATTTTTCTGATCTGTGTCTGCAAACATAATCATCAGTTTGATCTTTTCAGAATGGGAATTAGTTTTATGAATGGCATTCGGAGGTATCCAGGCTGCATGGTTTTGAGGAAGAAGATAAATACGTTCTTCAATGGTGATATACTGAAATCCGCTTTCTACGTATACCAATTGGCCCTTTTCATGCTGATGGAGAACATTATCATGAATCCAGTTTTCTTCAAACCATACAAAATAGGGTTTATTAAGGTCATCTATTTTTATACTGTCGTTAGCATTCATGTCGTTTCAGGTTAAAACTTTGGCAAAATTAAACAAAATTACTATACTAATTTTGTACAAAAGTTTTTACTATGATGAAGAACGAAGTCAAAAAGAATGCTTCTTATGTTTTAATGTTTCTGAATGTGTTGGTGGTTATATTAATTTCCAGCAATCTTCGGTCGCCTATTGTCGCTGTATCCCCGGTCCTGGGAGATGTAAGAGATGCTTTGAAGCTGGATAATTTCCAGGTAAGTCTTTTAACCTCTATTCCACTTTTTATGTTTGCCGTCTGTTCGGTTTTGGTGAGCAGGTTTTCTAATAAGTTTGGAATCAGCAAACTGTTGATGTATTCATTAATTATTTTAAGTTTTGGATTATTTCTGAGAATTTCAGGCTCACTTTGGCTGTTGTTTGTTGGCTCGGTATTTATCGGTTTGGGAATTTGTATCGGAAATGTAGTGACTCCCGGATATGTTAAGAATAATTTTCCGAAACAAATTGGTTTAATGACAGGAATTTTTGCTGTTTCTATGAACCTTACAGCTGCTTTGGCTTCCGGTTTTAGTGTGAGAATCGGTGAATGGACCGGATTTGGATGGCGTGGCTCTCTGGGTATATGGCTGGTGATTGCCGCACTTGGATTTGTCGTATTGATTCTTGAAATTTTATTTAACAAAAAGAATTCTAACCAGCCTAAAACGGCTTTGGCAACTTCTGATTTTAATATGTTTAAGTCTTCCCAAGCATGGAATATCAGTATTTTTATGGGATTACAATCCTTGTTTTATTACTGTATGGTTGCCTGGTTACCTTCATTTCTTACAGATTACAATATGCCGGGTGAAAGTTCGGGATGGGTCCTTTTTGTCATTCAGATCACTATGATTCCTATCACCTTCTGCTGCCCGATCATCGCCAGCAAAATGAAGGATCAAAGAATTATGATTCTGTTTATATGTGCTCTAATGTTTGGAAGTACCATGATGTTTGTCTTTCTGAAATCTCAATGGATCTATGTAAATGCTGTCATTATCGGGATTTCCAATGGATTGTCTTTCAGTTTATCCATTCTGTTTTTCTCTACAAGAACGAAAAGCAGCATCAATGCAGTGAAAATTTCAGGAATGGCACAGTCAGTAGGTTATCTGATTGCTGCATTCGGGCCTCCGGTATTTGGGAAGCTGCATGATTGGGATGTTTCCTGGAATACTTCATTCTATTTTCTGAGCATTGCAGTATTGATTATGCTTTACTTTGGATTGAGGGCTGCGAGAAATAAATGTGTAGAGGATTAATTGTTCTTAGTTTTAATTGTAAATAAAATGAGGCTTTTTCTATTTGAAAAGCCTCATTTTTTATTGAAAACCCAGTTTTAAAAAGGAAATACTTTCTCCTGTAATCAGATTATTCTAATAAATGGACAAATTTATTTCTTCACCATCTTCAGGAATGAAGCATTGATTTTCATATTCTTTTTCATAAATCTTTTCCTGAATAAATGCCCTGTCCTCTTTGCAGTGGCTTACAGCTTCCAAATGGGTTACCCAAACTTTTGCTTCCGGAGCATGTTCGCAGACTTTGAAAATGTCTTCACTAGTCATAATAATAGGATCTCCTACAGAAAATGTAGCGGCTCCTCCTGCTACAATAATATGCCTGGGCTCGTGTTTTTCAATTTCTTTTGCGATACCATCATACCAGATACTGTCTCCCACAATATAAACGGATTGATTGTCTTTTTTAAGAACAAATCCGTTGACTACTCCCATTTTATCACCAATTTCTCCGGTTCCATGTTGTCCTTTTGTTAAGGAGATATCAATATTGTTCCAGAGAAGTTGCTCGTTGACTGCGATAACATTCTGAAAACCCTGTTTTTCGATCTGATCTAAAATCACAGAAGGACAGAGAATTACTGTTTGTTTATCAATCATCTCTATGGCTGCAGAATCCCAATGATCCGGATGTAAATGAGTAATGGCAACTGCATCTACCATCTGTAGCTTTTTGATTAAATCTTCCCGGCTGAAAGGAAGATCCAGCAAAGGGTTCAGTAATTCATTATCTGTCATTGGGAATTTTCCCAAAGAACCTTTTTTTCCAAGCATCGGATCAACCAGAATGGAGAGGTCACCAATAGTCAATAGCAATGTTGCATTGCGCCATAATTGTAATTTCATTTGCTTAAGTTTGTAAAGCAAATCTATTGGTTAACTCAGGCAAAACAATCGAAGGTTACCAAAAGGTTATTCATTTACATCTAAGTAACCTATGAATTTTGAAGAGTTTAAAAACTGTGGACTGAGAAGAAGTCTGAATATTCTTTCGGGAAAATGGAAACCATTAATCCTCCATAATCTTTTTGAAGAAAATCAGGTCCGTTTTGTGGAATTATGGCGGAATATGCCAAGAGTATCCAAAAAAGTTCTTGCAGAACAGCTTAAACAACTGGAGGAAGATCATATTGTTCAACGGATTGAAGTGTATAATTTTCCTCCGGAAGTCTATTATCAACTGACAGAGAAAGGGCAAAAGCTGGGGCCTATCCTTTTCGAGCTTCATGCCTGGGGAAATGAATTAAATTCTTAGAATGGCTTTTAGTCTTTAAACAGATCCAAAACTTCAAGAATATTGTGGTAGACTGTATCAAGTTCTTCAGTAGAAATACAATAAGGAGGCACCAGATAAAGAACATTTCCTAAAGGCCGCATGATAATTTCCCTTTGTAAAAACTCATTATAAAGTTTTTTTCCGATTTCATTAAAATAAGAAGTTCCCTGTCCGGTTTTAAAATCAAAGGCCAAAATAGTTCCGATCTGGCGGGCATTTTCAACCTTAGGATGTTCAGTCAAAACTTTTACAAACGCTGAATGCTGTTGGGAGATACGTTTAATATTCATTAGGGTTTCTTTTTTTAGTAATAATTCCATACTGGCCAAAGCTGCGGTACAGGCTAAAGGATTGGCTGTAAATGAATGTCCATGGAATAAAGTTTTATGTTTGTCATCAGACCAGAAAGCATCATAAATTGCTTTGGAAGATGTTGTAATTCCCATAGGCATGGTTCCCCCAGTCAGTCCTTTTGAAAAACACATGATATCCGGTTGTTCGGTAAGATAATTGGCCGCGAAAAGCTCCCCGGTTCTTCCGAACCCTGTAAAAACCTCATCCTGAATCATCAGAATTTTCTGTTCTCTGCAGAATTTCATCAGGGTATTAAGATCTTCTGCATTATACATAAGCATTCCTGCTGCCCCCTGAACTAAAGGTTCATAAATAAAACAAGCTACCTCATCAGCAATAGCTTCAATTTGTGATTGTAAATTTTGCAGGTTTTCTGGAGTAGGAGTATCAATGAAAACTACTTCAAACAGTCTGCTTTCAAAAGGTTTCGTCCAATAGCTTTTTCCACTTACAGACATTGCTCCGAAGGTATCACCGTGGTAGGCATTTTTAAAAGCAAGGATTTTGGTTTTTTCTTTTCCCTGATTGTGGGCATATTGAATACACATTTTCAAAGCTACTTCCACAGCGGTAGATCCATTGTCAGAATAGAACACTTTTTTCTGATTGTCAGGTAAAAGCTTCAATAAATTCTCTGAAAGCTGAGTAGCGGGCTCATGGGTAAATCCGGCAAAAATAACCTGTTCCAAGGTATTAAGTTGTTCAAATAGGCGTTGAGCAATATAAGGATGTGAATGTCCATGCAGGGTTACCCACCATGAAGAAACCACATCCATATATTTTTTACCTTCATTGTCATAAAGATAAAGACCCTTTCCACTTACAATAGGAATGATATTGTCAGCAGACTTCATTTGCGTATAAGGATGCCAGTTGACGGCTTTATCTCTTTGTTGGAGGTTTGTTGGTGTTATTGTATCCATATATTGATGATTTTGAGATAAGAGTTTCTGTTTTTAATACAACGTTTGCAAGGGCTCTATAGAAAATGCTGTGTATTAAAACCCAGAAACTCTAACATCTCTTTATAATTGTTTAACAGCAGGTTTCTTTTTTCATCATTGGTTTTAACCCCAGGGTTTCCAGCATTTGCATGTCTTCAGAAACTCCGGGATTAGGAGTTACCAGTAATGTTTCTCTTTCTCCTGTGAAGATAGAGTTTGCCCCTGCCATGAAGCACCATGCCTGTTCTGTTTCGGTCATCTCAATACGTCCTGCACTCAACCTTACCATAGAAGAAGGCATTACAATCCTTGCGGTGGCAATCATTCTTACCATTTCCCATGTATCCACTTTCTCGTTATCTTCCAACGGAGTTCCTTCTACTCTAGCCAATGCATTGATAGGAACTGATTCCGGATGTTTAGGCATTGTTGCTAAAGTGAGTAACATGGAAATTCTATCTCTGTGTGTTTCTCCAAGTCCGATGATTCCTCCTGAACATACCGTGATTCCTGCTTTTCGAACATTATTGATCGTATTAATTCTATTATCAAATGTTCTGGTGGAAATGATTTCTTCATAATACTGCTCAGAAGTATCAAGATTGTGATTGTAAGCATATAATCCTGCTTCCTGAAGCCTTATAGCCTGTTCTTCAGTCAACATTCCCAGTGTACAGCACACCTCCAGGCCAAGTTCATTTACTCCTTTTACCATATCGATAACCCTGTCAAAATCACGGTTGTTACGTACCTCACGCCATGCAGCAGCCATACAGAAACGGGATGAGCCGCTGTCTTTTGCTTTTTGAGCATGAGCAATTACCGTTTCAGTAGGTAACAAAGCTTGTACTTTGATATTCGTATGATAACGCGCTGCTTGTCCACAGTATGAACAATCTTCGGGACAGCCTCCGGTTTTGATTGATAATAAAGTGGAGATCTGTACTTCGGATGGATCATGCCATTCACGGTGTACGGTTGCCGCTTTATAAATAAGTTCCATAAGCGGTAAATGATAAATTTCTTCTATTTCTTCTTTAGTCCAGTTGTTTCTGATTGTTGTTCTATCCATTATCATAGTTTTGTTATTTTTAATTGTTTTGCAGTCGTTGTAATATGTTCCTTATCCGTACTTTCGATTTCAGGAATTTTGATAATTTTTGTTTCTTCTGTGATGGAATTAGAGATTACTCTTTCTGTATCTTCTGGAAAATCTCCGTTGAAAACCAGGTATTCCAGTGGGATATTTCTTTGCTTTAGGGCTATTATTGATAGTAAGGTATGATTGATACAACCTAAATAGTTTCTCACAACCAATGCAGCGGGAAGTTTTAACTTTTCAATCAGATCAATCATAAAAGTATCATCTGAAAGCGGAACCATAAGTCCTCCTGCTCCTTCTACGATTAAAGAATTTTGAGTTTCCGGCAATTGGAACGTATCAAGATTGATTTGTATGTTTTCTTCTCTTGCGGATTGGTGTGGAGAAGCAGCCAATTGTAGGCGGTACGTTTCAGGATGGCAGAATGTATGGTCTGTCCAGATTTCAATTTTATGACTGTCTGAATAATGCAGATCTCCTGATTGTATGGGCTTCCAGTAATCAGCTTTGAAATATTGCACTAAAATGGCGGAACAGACGGTTTTTCCAATTTCGGTTCCTATTCCTGTTATAAATAGTTTCATTAGGTTTCTAGGGTTTTGTAATACGAAGTGTAAAACAATATTTTATAAATTTCTTTACATGAAATCTTTGATAATTCCTGTGAGTTTGATGATCTCCTCTTCTGTATTGAAGCTGTGGAGACAGATCCGGAGTCTTTCACTTCCTTCTTTTACCGTTGGGCTGTATATGGCATAGGTTAAGAATCCTTCATCTGATAGTTCTTTCTGTAAAGACTTTAGTTTCTGATTATCGGGAATGATAATGGCCTGAACCGGACTTATTACAGAAGATGGAGATGCTAATCCCTGGCTCCGGAATGTTTTTATATTTTCCTGAAGGCGTATGGATAACTGCTGATTATTTTCTAAAAAATCATATCCTGTTTTGATCCTCATCCATTGGAAATCCTGTGCGGAAGTAGTATAAATAAAGGGAGATGCAAAATTAACCAGATAAGACTTTAAAGTGTCATTGCAAAGGATGGCAGCACCATGAGCACCCAATGCTTTGCCATAAGTGATTACATTGGCTGTAACCTGATCCTTTAAGCCATATCTTTCTACCAATCCATATCCAAAAACTCCAAAAGCATGAGCTTCATCAACGATTAAACCGGCTTCATATTTCTTTGCCAGTGCAGCGATCTCTTTGATAGGGGCAATATCTCCTTCCATGGAGTAAAGGCTTTCAATAGCGATATAACAATGTCCTTCCTGTTTTTTTAAAATGCTTTCCAGGTGTTCCGGATCATTATGCCTGAATTTTAATTTTCGAGCATTTGACATTTTACAAGCGTCATGTACGGAACGATGAATCTGTTCATCCACAATAATCATATCATGACGGTTGGGAAGCGTTGAAAACAACGCTAAATTGGCATTATAACCGGAAGGAAAAAGCAATGCAGAAGGAAACTGATGTTTTTCAGCGATAAAACGCTCTGTAAAATCTGTTATTCCGCTGTTTCCGCTAATCAATCTGGAGCCTGTACTTCCTGAAAGCAATTGAGGACATTCATTGATTTTCTCCAATATTATCTTTTGGAGTTCCTTATTTTTTGCTAATCCCAAATAATCGTTAGAGTAGAAATCAATCCCTTCAGCTTTTGGCTTTAAAGTTCTTAATGTTCCGTTCTGTTCTCTTTTGTAGAGTTCCTCCTGAAAGCGATTGATGTTTTTAAGCATAATTCAATTGAGCTACTTCTTCCGTAATAGCATTAATCCATTGCTGGTGCAGGTCATTTTCTATTTCCAGAATATGATCTGCATGCAATTGCCAGTCTTCAGAGAATTCATTAAGCTGATGAATCATTTCTTCGAGGTGACCTTCTTCTTCCAGGATAATAGATTTTACCATTATTTTTGAAGATTCTTCTGTCAGGATTTCCTGATAAACCGGATAAAGCTCATCAGCTCGAACTTCAATAGCATAAGTAACAAAGAGATAAGCAGCATATTTCAGTTCTTCTTTTGTAAGCCGGAAAACACCCTGAAGATATCTGCAGGCTTTAATATCCAATGAATGCAGATATTGTCTTGTTGCTGTGGGAGCTAGCAGCTCTCTATTTTCATAAGTTTTGCAAAGTTCCGGATCTATTTTTCCGATCTGTTTTTTAAGATAATAAGCATGGCGATGTTCTTCAGCAGCATGTTTCAGCTGAATTAGGGTAACCATTACCGGATGTTCACATTTTGATATTTTTCTTGCACCGGCATTTTCCATAAAGGAAAGGGTATTCAGCCATTTGGCATGGGTACTGCCATCCAGTACTATTTTTTTGAGGAGTTGATGAAATTCCATAGATTTTTATTTTGATGTCAAAAGTAGTATATTGCCGGATGGTTCTATGGTGCCAGTTTTTATATTATGGATAGTCCGGTTAAGATTCCTTATGAAAGTTTTATTAAAATAGATAGAAAATCAGAGACTTCTATCTATTTACAAATAGCTAATCAATTGGTGAATGCGATTCAAAGAGGTTTTTTGCCTTTTGGTACAAAACTTCCCGGAACCAGAGCTTTTAGTGAAATACTGGATGTGCATCGAAATACGGCCGTGGCAGTATATGATGAACTGTCTGCACAAGGCTGGGTGGAAAGTTTTCCTAACAAAGGAACTTTTGTCATCGGGAAAGACCAGGAAAAACCCGTAAAAGTAAAAGATTTTGAGGATAATAGTCTTCAGAACTATCCTCAATTGACAGGCTTTACTTTTAAGACTTCCAATATTCTGGATAACCCTTTTGAACATTCGGATTGTGAATATGTTTTTAATGATGGGGTTCCGGATATCAGACTTACCCAAATCGGGCAACATTCACGATATTATAGTTCTATTCTTAAGAGAAAGTCTAGCCAAAAAGGACTTGGACATTATAATCATGACGGAAGTGAATTTTTTAAAGAACATTTGTCAAGGTATCTCAACTTATCCCGTGGATTACCCATTTCTAAGAACAACCTTCTGATTACCCGAAGTACGGAAATGAGTATTTATATTGTTTCCGAAATTCTTTTGTCTCCAGGTGATACCGTACTGGTTGGAGATCTGAGTTATTTCTCAGTGAATATGATTTTCCAGAAAGCAGGAGTAAATATTGTCACACTTCCGATTGATGAAGATGGAATTATCGTAGAAAGTGTAAGGGAAGCTTGTCATAAGAAGAAAATAAGGATGTTGTATCTTACTCCACACCATCACTATCCTACTACTGTAGCTTTAAGTGCGCAACGAAGGCTGGAACTGCTGGACTTAGCGAATGAATATGGATTTGTTATTCTCGAAGACGACTATGATTATGAATTTCATTATGATAAAAGTCCAATCTTACCTTTGGCAAGTGCTGATACAAACGGAATGGTGATCTATATAGGATCTTTCGGGAAATCATTGGCGCCGGGATTCAGAACCGGATTTATTGTAGCTCCTGAAAATCTGATGGTGGAAATGCGGAAACACCTTGGAATTATTGACCGCCAAGGTGATATTCTGATGGAAAGAACACTGGGCGAAATGATTGAAGAAGGAGAAATCAACCGTTATCTGAAAAAATCCTTAAAAGTTTATCAGGAAAGGCGGGATTATTTCAGTGTTTTGCTCCAAGAAAACCTTGGTGATGTGATTGCTTTTGAAAAACCTTCCGGAGGTCTCGCCATCTGGATGGAATGGAATATTCCGATTAATCTGATGCAACTGAGCCGGAAATGTGCTCAGGATAATCTTTTTATTCCTAAAACCCTGCTTTATCAGAATAAAAATCTTACCGCGATGAGGCTGGGCTTTGGAGATCTGAGTTTTGAGGAGATGGATAAAAGTATAGAGATCCTTTCCCAGAATATCCTCCATTTTAGATAAAGATAAAAAAGCCTCTACAATGATAGAGGCTTGGTATTTATTTATTGTTGATATGAAGTTTCTTCTTCTTTCGGTTTTAAATAAATAATAAGTCCTGTAGCAAGAAGTGTTCGTGATCTGTACTATTTGAAGTATTTATCAAACAGGGTTAATTGTTCAGAAAGTGAGCGGCTCCAGTATTGATTATCGTGAGCTCCTAGGGATTCTGTATACAGGTGTTGTATCTTTTGTTCAGTAAGTTTTGCATGGAATTTTCTGTTTTGTCCGATCATCTGAATATCTTCCGTTCCACAGTCGAAAATATAACGTTGTCCGGCTGTAGCCATTAATTTAATCTTGTTGTCTGTAAAGAAATTAGAGTTTATAGATTCCAATGGTCCTATTACTTTATTAACCATATATTTATTATAGCCTTCTCCAAAAGCATTAAAATCTAAAGCGCCACATGAACTTCCTACAATTCCAAATGTCTTGTTATAGGTGACCCCAATATTTGTAGCTCCATAACCGCCCATACTCCATCCCAAAATTCCCCTAAATCTCTTTTCAGCTTTTACCGGATAATTTTTGTCAATAAAATCAACCAATTCTTTTCCGATAAAGGTTTGGTACTGGGAGTCTTTAATGATCGGACTGTCTACATACCAGGAACTGTAATTTCCGTCAGGTAATATATAAATGGTTTTATACTCCTGAGCTTTCTTAACGATATCTGGAATATCTTCCTTTAGTATTCTGTCTGGATTACCACTGAAACCATGAAGAATATATACCGATGGATATGTTGTATTGGGTTGTACGTTTGGAGTGATGATGATCGTTTTGATCTTTTTATTCATCTTAGGACTGAAAACTTCCTGATGAATGATCTTCTGTGCTGAAAACTGTGCAAAGGCAGTCAGAACAACAACAATGTTGATTAACTTTTTCATGCTTTAAAAATATTTAATTAATAATGACTGACCATCAGATACATGTTACCTAAATTTAAGATTTTTTGTTTACATAATCAATGCATCCGTGTGATCTTATAACAATACAAAGTTGCACCGGAAAAAAAGGAAAAGCCTCAACAAATGTTGAAGCTTTTGTCAATTGATTTCTTATACTATTGCTGGAATTAGTATTTCCATAGCATTAATCCTGCCTGATAGCCTGCCCCCAATGTCCAAATCAGAATATGTTCTCCTTGCTGGAGTTTTCTTACATTCTTTTGATATTGATGCAAAGCCAGAAATGGACTGGAAGAGCCGGTATACCCTACTTCTCTTGAATAGAACGGAATTTTTTCTGGCGGTAAATTAAAATGTTCACCAATAATATTGATGTTTTTTAATGAAAATTGAGAAAATAAAAACAGGTCGATTTTTTCAATATTTAAATGATTACGTTCTAAAAAACCGTTCATATCATTCAGTGCAAAATTGACACTACCACTTCCATCGAAGCTATTATCCCATAAAGTAACATCATTCGGATGGTAACAAGAATATCCTTTAGGAGGAAACAATACCGTATTACAAATACTACTGTCTGTATGGTAAAGAACATCCATTAATCCTGAAGTAGAATCATCTTTTTCTACAATAAAAGCAAAAGATGAATCAGAAAAACAAAATGCTGTTACAGGATTCTCAGAGTCCAATATACTTGATAATTTCTCAGAACATATTATCAATGCTTTTTGAGCTGTATCAGATACCGATAGATATTTTGTAATCTGGTCCAAGGCTACAAAAGCTCCGATACAATTGACATTGATATCATAACACAGTGTATTCGCCTTTCCCTGTAATGCCTGATGAATCTTGATCGCATCACAGGGGATGAGATGTTCTGAAGTGCTGGTTACAAATACAATAATATCAATATCCAAAATGGAAGTATTGCTTTCTCTGAGGGCTCCCTTTGCTGCATGTATTCCCATAGATAATGTTGTCTCTTCCGAATCTTCAGTTGCAATAAATCGATTGCTTCGCCCTAATGCATTTTGAATTTTTTGCATAGACACATTTTTCTGTTCAAATTGTTCAATAACAAACTCATTGGTTTCCGCATGTTCCGGATGATAAAAATAAGTGTGACCTAATTTCATGATTTTGGTTTTATTAAATTCATTTATTTCCCACTATAGGGATTTAATGTAAAATTAATAAAATATACCATACAAAAGCTGTATTAAGAAAAATTATTCTATTAGTAAAAGATTATATCTAAGATATAACTATGAAAGTTGATAAAATTATTTGTTGATTTCCTTTTTTATACGGCTCAATTGTGTAGGAGTTATTCCTAAATAGGAAGCTATATGATGTTGCTTTAGTCTATCATGCAGAGATTTATTTTCAAGCAATAGTATATACCGTTGTTTTGCGGTTTCAAATTTCAAGGAAACTTCAAGCGGCTCCTTTTTTACCACCCAGTTCTTTTCCAGATATCTAATTTGAAATAACGCAAGATCATGATGCTTTTCCACTAGTTCGCGAAAAGTTTTAACCGGATATTTAATAACGGAACAGTCTTCAAGGGCAATGATGCTGAAATCACTGGGTTCATTTTTAATAATGGCAGAAGTGGAAGCTACAAAACTGTTTTCCTCAAAAAAGATCTTATAGATATTATTTCCTTCTTCATCTGTTGTGTAGTACCCTATTAAACCGGATTTAACGAAATAATAATATCTGGCCATACTCCCGGATTCCAGAAGAAGTTCATTTTTTTGAAAATTTTCCTCACTGCAGATTTCCACTAAGGCTTTGGTTGTTTCCTCTGATAATGGATAATAGGTATTGATTTGATGTAGGAATTCTGAATTGTTCATTGTATCAAAGAAATAACATGTTGGTTACAGGAAGGCTAGCAAAGCACTTTAGAGTATGTATAGAAACTTTTACTCCAGAGTTTTCTTCATCATCAGATCTGTTTGTTCATCATCTCCAAGCCTGAAAATGTGTTTATCAAACTCAACAAAACCGTTCTTTTTGTAGAAATGTAAGGCTTTCAGGTTTTCTTCCCAGACTCCCAGCCACAGATATGATTTTTTGAGATGTTGAGCGGTTTTCAATGCCTGATCGTAAAGGAGCTGCCCAATTTTCTTACCATGATGACTTTTCTTTACATAGATCCGTTCAATTTCAAGGCTGGTATCATCCTGTAATTCGGTCTGTGCTTTACCGGAATTCACTTTCAGATAACCTACCGGATCATCTTCTTCCCAGGCAATATAAAAATGAGAATCAGGATTCTTAAGTTCAGAAGTTATTTTTTCAATATTGAAGCTTTCTTTAAGATATTTTTCCATGGCTTCTTCCGTATTGTTTTCTGAAAACGTTTCAGAAAATGTCTGGACACCAAGCTTCTGGATAATATCCATATCTTCCGCAGAGGCTTTATTGATGATAATTGAGGCCATTTTTAAAAAGTTTTATGAAAATAATATTTTTCTGAATGCTTCAGATGCCAGATGTACCTGTACACTCCAATCATCGGCAGCATCACTTCCCGCATCATCAGAAATATACTTTAAACATAGAAATGGAATGTTTTCTTTTTGTGCAATTAATGCTAAAGGATAGGCTTCCATATCTACAATATTATAATCCGTTTCAGAATGGTTCATTTCAAAGCTGTCACCACTTCCGCAGATTCCTTCTTTTAAAGTGTCCATTTTAAGACCATATTCCAAAACAGGCGGAACCCCGGATAATGGGGTTTCATACAGTTTAAAACCTAGGCCTCTCACATCCATATCTCTCTGGATAAACTTGGTACAGCAAACCACTTCTCCTTTATGAAAACCCTTACTTCCTGCAGACCCCAGATTCACAATTAATTTAGGTTTTCTAAGGTGAATTTCCTTTGTCAATTCTATCGCTGCATTTACTTTCCCGATGCCTGTTATTAATTTATTTTTCCCGTCAAATACCGTTCCTGCTTCAGAATCCAGTGCAAAAACAAAAAGACTGTCTGCAATAGGAAAATGAAATTCATTATTAATTTTAATCATTGAAAAATATAGATTTATACTGTTTTACAAAGATACAAATCATTATAAAGTTTCTTAATCTTTTGCATTAAAATAAATAGCCTTTCACAAGATTATAATAAAAATAAAACCCCAAACTAAAATAGCTTGGGGTTTATATGATTAAATGCTGCATCCATCTGTATCACAGGAAGCACCGTTACTTCCTGAAAGATCTTTAAAAGGACTTACCGTCTCTTTATAAGTCTGCTGCAATGCATTTTCAAATACTTCTACAGGCTGTGCTCCGGAAACGGCATATTTTCCGTTCAAAACAAAGAAAGGAACTCCGGAAACTCCATTGTTTCTTGCTTCCATAATATCCTGATTTACTTCATAATCCAATTGGTCAGAAGTAATGGCTTCTCTGGCTTCTTCTTTATCAATGCCCAGGTTTTCAGCAAGGGAAATCAATACCTCAGGATCTCCTACATTTTTGCCATCAATAAAATGAGCGATAAATAATGCTTCTTCCATTTCATTGGATTTGTTATGCTTTTTAGCCAAATGAAGAAGTCTGTGAGCACTGAATGTATTGGTAATTAATGCTTTTTCAAAATTGAAATCAATTCCGGCTCCTTTTCCCATTTGCGTAACCTGAGCCAGCATTTGGTTAGCCTGAGCTTCCTGAACTCCTTTTTTTTCTCTAAAATATTGAATCGTATTTTGAGTCTTATCAGAATCTAAAGTTGGGTCAAGCTGAAAGCTCTTCCACTCTACTTCCACTTCATCTTTAAATGGCAATTTTTCCAAGGCCTGTTCAAAGTTATTTTTCCCGATATAGCAAAACGGACACATCACGTCCGACCAGATTTCTATTTTCATTCTATTTAATTTTAATTCGAATTGAGTATAACAAAGATACGAATTTATTTTAATGTAATAAAATTTGTTACATTTATTCCGGACAACTTTGAAGAAGTGGTCTCTTCTTTTCAAATATACTTCTCAATACCATCATAAGGAACGCAAGAATCCCAAATACAAAACCTATCCAAGGTGTGTACGCTACTCCTTGGGTGATAATGATCCATCCTCCAATAGTCGTTCCTAAAGTAACTCCCAGATTACCGAAAGAAGTGGCGAGACTATTGGCAAATTCCAAAGCATCAGGTGCTGCAGAGATCATATAGGTAGAAGCATTCAGGAAACTTGGTGAATATAGGAATCCCCAAACTGCGATGACAATAATAGTAGCCCATAAATTTCCATCCGAAACAAATAATAATACAGGAATTAATACTGTCCCGGAAAGAAAAAACGCCAATGTTGCTGTTATATTTTTATTAAGCATTTTACCCGCCATCCTGTTGGCAATAATGCCTATAACTCCAAATAAAAATAACATATAACTTACCATGGTGGTATCCATTCCCTTAGCTTTACCCAGGTAATCTGCAAAATAGCTATAGGTGGAAAACCAGGCTGTAATCATAAAAAAATTAGTGAGTGTACTTAAAATAAACGGGGGCTGTTTTAAAATGCTGATCTGGCTTCCATATGACTTTTTCTCCTTGACAGGCATTGATGGAAGAAGAAAATAAATGG
Source organism: Chryseobacterium sp. G0162 (assembly GCF_003815715.1). NCBI lineage: Bacteria > Pseudomonadati > Bacteroidota > Flavobacteriia > Flavobacteriales > Weeksellaceae > Chryseobacterium > Chryseobacterium sp. G0162. The sequence goes on from NZ_CP033922.1 coordinate 4,973,888, forward strand.
TCCCCAACGCAACCAAACTCACGACTGCCTGTATCATAAATGAATATTCCCACGAATAAAGTGCTGAAATCCAGGTAGCAAAAGGAACCGTAGTAACCATTGCTATAGCCACACCACTGAAAACAATGCTCATCATTTCATTTTTCTTAGTGTGATCGGCTTCGGATACCGCTACAGACAATGCGGTTGCAATATATACGGGCTGTAAAAATGCAGGAAGAATTCTCACGACCATCAGTAACCAAAATGGTGGTGAAAAAGAAGAAACAATCCCGGTGAACAGAAACATAAAGATAGCTGCTGCCATGATCTTCTTGCGGTCAATTCCTGAGGTAAATAAAGTCATAAAAGGTCCTGTAAGAGCAATAATCAAAGCAAAAGCACTTAAAAGATATCCTGCTTTATCGATACTGATCTTGTAATACGCTGCAAGCTGTGGCAGGATCCCAATGATCCCAAACTCTGTAGTAATAACAGCAACAAACCCTAAACATCCAATATAGGCATACTTTTTCATGGCTATTTCTGTAGGTTGATTTATTTAAAATGCTGTTGTGCAAAACTTCCCATTTCATTGATGGCCAGCTGGGTTTCTTCCAAAATTTCTCCCATATGCATAAATCCGTGAACCATATCTTTATAAAAGCTTGTGGTAAGAGATACTCCTGCATTTTTCATGTTTTCAGAAAGATTTCTAGCATCATCAGCCAAAGGATCATGTTCTGCGATCATGATAAGTGTTGGTGGGGTATTTTTGAAATCCTTTATTAAAACAGGAATTGCCAACGGATTATTACTTTCTTCTTTGGGAAGATACCAATTCCAGGCGTCTACTCCACCTTGTTTATTAAGTACCGGTCCGTTTTCATAAGTGTCCCAGGTTTTTGTATTAAGCTGATTATCCACAGCAGGATAAATCAAAACCTGAAACTTAAACCGTTCTCCAATCTGAGTAGAAACTGCGGTTGATAATGCACCTCCGGCACTGTCGCCAATAATTCCAATCTGGTTCTGATCAATTCCTAAAGAATCTGCATTTTCTACAACCCATTGTACCGTATCAAGACAATCATTTAAACCTGCGGGAAAAGGATGTTCCGGAGCGAGGCGATAATCTATAAAAATGACAACAGATTCTGTTCTATTGGCTAGTTTACGAACAACGGCATCATGGGTTTCAAAACCACCGGCGATAAACCATCCGCCATGGATATAAATTATAGCTGATGATTTTTCAACGGTTTTTCCTTTTGGACGGTAAATTCTGACCGGAATCTGATGATTTTCTCCTGGAATATTCAGCTCTTCAATCATTGCAATGGCTTCTTTTTTAGCGCTAAGCTGTAAAGACATAGCTTCAAGGTATTTTCGGGTATCATCCAATGGATTTTGGGGATTAAAAGACTGTATTTTTTCTAAATGGGTTAAAATCTGATTGATTTTAGGTGTTAACTGCATTTTGTTTTAATTTAAGTTAATATTGTTTTGCAGTGAACAGTAGCGCTATTGTTATTTATCTGCTTTTATGGAACAAATTTAGGCCTGATACCTTACATTTGCACTATACGGATATCATTGTATGGTACTAACAAATTTGTAAGTAATGGGAAAGATAAAAGAAAGTTCAACGAATAATATCAACAGGCAATACATTCAGGAGTGTGATTTAAGTTATGCCGTTTGTAAGATTGGCGGAAGATGGAAACTGTTTATTCTGAGTAAATTAAAAGATGAAAAATTGCGTTTCAGTGAGCTTAAAAGAGCTATTCCCGGAATTACGGAAAGGATGCTTACCCTTCAGCTGAAAGAACTTGAAAAAGATGGACTGCTCAAGAGAACAGTATATGCGGAAGTTCCGCCAAGAGTTGATTATGAGCTTACTGATATTGCCAGAGAGTTGATTCCTATATGGGATACCCTGAATAATTGGGGCGGAAAACACCGAAAACTTATTGAAGAGCAGGAAGACTGTAAAGAATAATCAGTTGTAAAAGTAGATAACAAAACTGAAAACTTGAAAATATTTTATAGCCACGAATGCACGAATGATTTTTGAGTATGTATAAAAATCTATGCCCTTTGCGGTTTAAAAATAAGAAGTTTATTGTTCACTACAAAGGGCACATATAATAAAAAAACAGAAAATCACTTTGAAGTATTTTCCAAGCTTACAATTGAATCATTAAAAATGTTTGTAATCAGAATAAGATTTTGTGATGTATTCCAACAAATAAGGATTAAGATTTATTGACTTTATTACAAAACAAGACATGGGCAATCAGTGCAAGAACTCCAAATGCCGTTCCTACGATACAAACGCCCGTCCATTGCGCTTTCTGCCAGGCAACGGAAGCCAGCCATGTTCCCAGCGAACCACCAATGAAATAAGAAACCATATAAACAGTATTCAGCCTGTTCACCGCATTGGATTTAATTAAAAAATAATTGGTCTGGTTCATAATATGACTGGATTGTACTCCAAGGTCTACGAGTATTACTCCCACAATTAAGCCCCAGTAGGTTTCCCCTCCAAAATAAGTGAATCCCCAGCTTCCTATCAGAATCAGTAGCGAATATAATATGATACGGTTAATGTCCAGGTATTTTTGTAACTTACCAACCTTTGCTGCTGCTAAAGCACCCACAGCTCCAGCCAGCCCAAAACTTCCTACTACGGATGAACCAGCATTAAAAGGAGGTTTCTCCATATGGAAAACCAGTGTGGTAAATAAAGCGCACATCGATCCGAAAGCCATAGCACCCCGGAAAGATGCCAGTTGAAGAATAGGTTGGGTTTTAGCAAGATGGGCTACGGAACGCATTAATTCTCTGTAAGTACCTTTGAAATTGGGAGATACTTCAGGAAGCATTTTGTAAACGGCCAGCCAAACTACAATCATTAATCCTGCAGCAATTCCAAACATGGCTCTCCAGCCCCATACTTCCCCTACAATTCCACCAATGAAACGGGAAAGGAGAATTCCTAATAAAAGTCCGGACATTACCAATCCGATATTAGCCGATTTCTCTTTATCTGAGGAAAGTTCTGCTGCAATAGGTACAAACAGCTGAGGAATAACCGAAGTAGCTCCAATCAATAAACTGGCAGCATATAGCATCCACAGCTGATTGGCAAAGGTCATCCATAACAAGGAACCAAAAACAAGAAATAAATCGATCAGAATTAATTTTTTACGAAAAAACTTATCTCCAAGTGGTACAATCAGTAACAATCCGAGTGCATAACCAATCTGGGTGAGTACAGAAATTTTGCTGGCAGCAGCTTCAGAAACGTTAAGATCTTCAGAGATCAATGCCAATAAGGGTTGGTTATAATAATTGTTAGCCACTACAAGCCCTGAAATGATTGCCATTAGCCAGACTACTGTTCTGGAAATGTTGTTGGTAGAGTTCTCCTGCATCTTAAAATTTTTATTGAACAAAATATATACTGATGACTTTATGTTTTCGATATATTTTTAACGACCTCAAAGGTAAGTGTTTTCATAAAATAGACAGATATTTTTAATTGATTTCACCTGTCAGTGTTATAGATTTTCTCCTTATAACCTGCTTCAATAAAGAGTTTTTTTCAAGTATTCTCCGATTTTATCTTTACATTTGTAAGAACACACATTTATTTTTATGGATTATATGGATTCCAGGGAACAGATCTTACAGAAATCTGCAGAAGCAAAAGAACTTTTTCTTCCTCATATTTCAGTAGACCCCGTAGTTTTTGGCTTTGACCAAAATGAACTTAAGGTATTGCTGGTAAAAATGAAGTACAGAAAACAATGGTTGTTGCCGGGAGGCTATGTAAGAAGAGATGAAGATTTGGATGAAGCAGTCGTAAGAGTGTTGGAAGACAGAGCTGGGGTTACTGATGTATTTCTGGAAGAATTTGGCGTTTTTGGGAGAAAAAACAGAAGTCAGCTCTATTTTGAAGAGTTTGATGAAACCCTTTTCCAAAAGCAAAGATTTATTTCGGTAGGATATTATGCACTTTACAATTCTTCTGAAATTAATCCTGTAGCCGATGATGTGAGTGAAGCCTGTGAGTGGGTCTATTTGCATCAGTTACCTGAAATTGATTTTGCTATGGATCACCGTGAAATTATTGAAAAGGCGTTGCTTACTTTACGGGAGAAAATCTCTTCCAAACCAATCGGCTACAATCTAATGCCGGAAAAATTCACCCTTCCGGAGCTGCAGAAACTATATGAAGCGATATTGGGTAAAACACTCAACCGAGGAAATTTCTACAGAAAGATTAAAAATCTGAATGTTTTAAAAAAACTTGATGAACAAAGACGTGTAGGAGCGCACAGATCTCCTGATCTTTATTCCTTCGATATGGAGAATTATGAAAGGGCTTTGGAAAACGGGCTGAACAGCTGGTAGAAGTCTTCCATTGTTTTTGCCGATGATGTTTATTGATGAAAAACCTTTTGAATATTGGAAATATTCAGGAAATTTGCAGCATGAAAATCATTCCACTCAAAGAAGGCAATTTTTCAGCCAGTAAAACCAAAGACTTTACACTTTTAACAGAAGAAAACTTTGATACCATTTCTGGAATAAAAATGTCTGTTCAGCCTTTTCTTATCATTACTGAAAACGATTATATCCTTTTAGATGCTGGAATTGGCTGGAAGAATGATGCGGGTAAAAAAGTCATTTCTGAAATTCTAGAAAGAGAAAATGTAAACCCTAAGCAGATTACAAAACTCCTTCTCTCCCACCTTCATAAAGATCATATTGATGGCGCCATAACGCTAACAGAAAATGGTTATCAAGCTACATTCCCCAATGCAGAGATCTATATCCAAAAACGCGAGCTGAATTTTGCGATGGAAAATAAAGGAAATCCTTCTTTTGATTTTACTATTTTGGAAAAGCTTATTCAGTTACCAAATATTGTTTGGATGAATGATGATAAAGGTCAGATTAGTAAAGAAATTTCCTATGAGGTGGTTGGTGGACATACTCCGTTTATGCAGGTGTTCTGGATCAGAGAACATGAGGAAACTGTTTTTTATGGAGCAGATGATCTTCCACAAGCTTCCTATTTGAAATACCATTTGGCTTACAAAAGTGATTTTGATGGCAGAAAAGCAATGGAATTAAGGCTTTTATGGGATAAGGAAGCCAGAGAGAATGATTGGAAAATACTCCTTTATCACGATTTGGATACAGCCGTTATTAAAATTTAAAAAAATGGTTTAAATTTCATTAAACCATTTATAGATATCAAAATCAGATGGAATAGAAAGCTTCTTTCGGAGTCTGTTTTTCCGGTTTTGTATTGCTTTTGGAGTAACAAAGATATAGGTTGCTATTTCCTTTGTTGTCATATTAAGCTTAAGGTAAATACAAAAGATCAGTTCAGAATTTTTAAGGCCAGGCTGTATCGCAGATAATTTTTCAAAAAAATCCGGATAGAACAATCTGAATTTGTTCAGCAGACGGGGAGAATTTGCTTTGGCTAATGCAATAATTTCATCTTGTACAAGAATCTTTTGATTTAAATCTTCCAGGTTGGATTCAGGTTTTTTATTTTTCATAATACGTTCTCATCTCTACTCATTTCTGATATGCATCCTTTGCATACCAGTACAAAATCTTTCTCTTACAATCTTGTTATTGATCGCTGTTATTGGAATAGAATTATTTTTATGTATTCAAAATCTTTTTAATTTTATTTAATATTTTTAATCTGTATCCTACATTGGTGAAATGATTGGGGTAAAAAATTCATCCCGCTTCATTTTCATTCATTTTGCGTAGGCAAAGAAATAAAAAATGATTAAAACTCTATTAAAACAGAGTACCACATACATACCACGTTTGTTTTTCAATAAAATATGATAACTGCTTTTATCAGCCAGTTTCTAATTATTTATGTACTTTTTAAAATGGCCTATAAATGTAAGAGGTTATTACTTTCACTTTTTATGATTAGAATCAATAGTTTTAAAGTAAATAAAGAAAAATCTTATTATTTGTGGTATGTGAATGGTATCTTATTCCATGGTTAGTAATGGAAATACATGTTTCTTTATTATTTGAAAATTTTTGAACAGAATTTACCGTCTGATTGATAAAAAAGAGGGTATACAGGTTTTAAAATATTAACAAAGTCACAGATATGATCATTGAAAATCTATTAACTTCATTTGGGGCAGAAATAAAAAATTATAAAGCAGGAGATATCATTTTCCGTGAAGAAGACCTGCCTCTACACTATTATCAGATAGAAAAGGGAAAAATAAAGCTTAATAATTATACTGAGGATGGGAAAGAATTTATTCAGAATATATTCTCTGATGGACATAGTTTTGGAGAATCTCTTTTGTTTGTAGAACGTCCTTATCCTATGAATGCCGTAGCTATAGAAGATTCATCTGTTTTCAGGTTATCCAAACCCAGCTTTCTTAATCTTATACAAAGCAATCCGGAAATCTCTTTGAATATTTACCAATGTCTGGCAGAAAGAATGTATTATAAGTATATAATGTTCTACAATCTTTCCTTTCAGAATCCCGTATCCAAATTAAAGTTGTTGCTGGATTATCTGAAAAGTTACCATGATGATAAAGCTCAATATTCTTTCCAAATTCCACTTACAAGACAACAACTGGCTTCCTTGGTGGGGCTTCGTGTAGAAACCGTAATCAGAACCATCAAACAGATGGAAAAAGATAAGGTTCTAAAGATTGAAAAAAGGAAAATATACTATTAAAGAGCTTTTGCTTTTTATTCTAAAACATTTTGACTCCTCTATAAATCAAGCTGCCTCTGAAATTCTTCCAGATATTTTGCAATGTGTATTCCATCTGCCAGCCCGTGGTGAGCTTCAATAGAAACTGGCATGTATTTTCTGCCATCGCGGATATTGAATTTACCAAAAGAAATCTTGGGTACTGATTCGTCATTGTTAAAATTTGTTGGATGAAGAATTGCGCTGAATGAATTCCATGGAATGGTAGTATGTCTGACATGGTCTTTACCCAATCGCTCATTGCTTAATCTAAGCCCTGTAGAATGGTGTACCCCTTTGATTTCTTCCTGTAAAGCGGCATTGAAAGTTTCAAAGTCCTCTGAAAAAGGAGTAAACGAAAAACCGAACGTTCCATCCGGTCTGCCAATTGTACTTCCGGCATGAACCGTATCAAACTGAACAACCTGTCCATCAATAATTCTAAGCTTTAATTCATCAACCGTATTAACGGCCATCATCGATTTGTGATAGTAATAAGCAAAGAAAGAATATCCGTTTTCTTTAGCTTTTTCATAGGCTTTTGTACAATCTACTTCCGTAGTAAAGCCAAAGTATGGGCTCGCCATTTGAGAGAAAAATTCAAAATGCTCCTTTCTGTTCCATTGCTCGAGGTCTACAATCTTCATTGATTTTTAATTTGCTGCAAATTTCTGGAATTTTTCCCGGTTTTATGAGAGAAAACAATATTAATTTTTAATGAATAGAGTATTTCTTAGCGTAAGTAGTATTGAATAATGAGTAAAAAGCATGATTGTTGTATTAATTGTAGCTGTTGAAAATACTAAGATGCAAGTCTTTCAGGTAAGTACTTTAACCGGCAAGGATTTTATCTGTGATGAAATTAAATGTGATGTACGACCTTGCTTGCTTGTTGATTTGTGCCTTTGCGTTTTTCAATAGATTAAATATACATCATTATGAAAATACAAAACTTCAAAGGAAACCAATGGTCAGCAAGAAAGGTAGATCAGGTTTATATTGTCAGCCTTAAGAATCATTCCAATATCGTAGAAGCTTTAGTAGACTTTGTTCAACATCAGAATATCCAGTCAGGAGAAGTTACCGGAATTGGAGCTGTGAGTGAAGCAACACTTAGGTTTTTTAGCTTTAAGACCAAAAAATATGTGGATAAAACATTCAATGAACAAATGGAAGTTGCCAATATCTCAGGAAATGTTTCTGTAATAGAGGAAAAACCCATACTTCATTTGCATGTTACCTTGGGAAGAGAAGATTATACAGCTTTAGCGGGGCATCTTTTAGAAGCAAAAGTACATGGAGCCGGAGAGTTTATTTTTTATCCTTTAAATACCCGGACGGTAAAAACGAAAGATTTGGAAACCGGAATTAACTTCTATGATTTTGAAAAATAAAACTTCAATTACCTATGAAAGCAGTATTTTTGATGAAATATTTTTCGGATGTTCGATGTGCTACTGTCCCATATTCAGAATAAAGTTGAGATTAATGATGAACAGAAAGAGCTGATTCAGTCCTTTTTTACAGTCAAAAAATTGAAGAAAAAACAATACCTACTACAGGAAGGAGATATTTGTAAATGTCTTTCATTTGTAAGCAAAGGATTGTTAAAGTCTTATTTTCCTGATGAAAAAGGAAATGAGCATATCAATATGTTTGCTTTTGAAGGCTGGTGGATCTCCGATTTCAATAGTTTTATTCATCAGGAAAAAGCAGTTTTAAATATTGATGCGGTAGAAGATACTGAAATATTAATGATTACCTTGGAAAACTATGAGGAAATGATGCTGGAGATCCCCGCAATGGACCGTTATTTCAGAATTCTGTACCAAAACAGTCTCGTTACCAAGGATTATAGACTTATAGTGTACAATGGTTATACTGCTGAAGAAAAATACCTGCAACTGGCCCATAAAAATCCGGAAATGATTAAACGGGTTCCTCATAATCTCATCGCATCTTATCTTGGACTGGCTCCTGAAACCATAAGCAGGATCCGTAAAAAGAATTCCCTGAATAATACTTGATTCAGATCAACTCAAATGCATGATCCAGATCAAGGGTATACGCCTGTATATGATCATAATTTTGCCATAGAATTTTTACAATACTCATGGAAAATACAGAAAATATTGCATTGGTAGTAGGAGCTACCGGAATTACAGGGAGTAATCTGGCTGAAGAACTCATTGCACAGGGCTGGAAAACGTATGGGCTATCAAGAAATCCCAATAATTGCATTGCAGGTCTTCTTCCTGTAAAAGCAGATTTGTTGGATGAGCATAGTCTTATCGAAGCATTGGAGGGCATCTCTCCTACTCATGTTTATTTCACAACCTGGATGCGAAATGATACGGAAGAAGAAAATATTCGGATCAACAGTATGCTTGTACGAAATCTGCTGAATATAGTATCTCCTAAGAAATCAGTTCAGCATGTGGCATTAGTTACCGGATTAAAACATTACCTGGGGCCTTTCGAATCTTATGTTAAAGAAGGGAGATTACCGGAAACACCTGTTCGTGAAGAACATCCAAGACTTCCGCTTCCCAATTTTTATTATGCTCAGGAAGATGAAATTTATAAAGCGTCTGAAAGAGATGGTTTTACATGGAGTATTCATCGCCCTCACACCGTTGTAGGATATGCTGTTGGCAACTTAATGAATATTGCTGCAACCGTGGCAGTCTATGCCAGTATCTGTAAAGAAACAGGAAGGAAATTTATTTGGCCTGGATCTGAAGCACAATGGAACGGGATTTCAGACATCACAGATGCTAAAATTCTGGCTGAACAATTAGTTTGGGCTTCCAACACAGAAACTGCAAAAAATCAAGCTTTCAATATTACAAATGGAGAGGTTTTCCGATGGAAATGGCTTTGGAAAAGACTGGCAGATTGGTTTGGTATAGAAGCAGAAGGTTTCAACGGTACAATAAGACCGCTGGAAAAAGAGCTGGAAAACGATCAGAAAACTTGGAAAGTCATTGCTGAGAAGTATAGTCTGAAAGAGAAAAATTTAGACAGATTATCTTCGGCTTGGCATACCGATTTAGACCTTGGCAGACCTCTTGAAGTGATGTGTGATCTGTCAAAAAGCAGGAAATTGGGCTTCACTGCCTATAAAAGGACAGAAGATTCTTTTATCGAAGTATTTGAAAGACTGCGCGCTGAAAATATAATTCCATAATTACGGGGAAATACAATCGCTACGACTGCACGAATTATTTTTATTCGTGCATTTGTTGCAATTATAAAACCAGTATTCAACCTTTATGACCAATAAAATATTCACAGCTTAAAAATATTTCTAACAATGTAAGCTTCTTTACATTTTTCTATTTTCCAGCACAAAGCATTTCACCCAATTTTATTTTGATATAGCAATAAATAATAATAAAATTAACAGTTTATCGTAAATTGGTTAAGTTTTTGAAGAAGTGTATACAAACCAATCACACCATTGAAGTTAATCACATTTACCAAAAAAGGAATTTATTGTCCTCAAGGGAAATTCTACATAGATCCCTGGAGGCCTGTGGATTTGGCAGTTATCTCCCATGGACATGCCGATCATGCCCGTTGGGGAATGAAGAAATACCTTTGCCATCATTTTACCAAACCTATTCTGTATCAAAGAATTGGAAGTGATATAGAATGTCAGGGGGTAGAATATGGAGAGAAGACCAATATCAACGGCGTTCAGGTTTCATTACATCCTGCCGGACATATTATTGGCTCTGCTCAGATACGATTAGAGTATAAAGGATTTGTAACGGTAATTTCCGGAGATTATAAAGTTCAGGATGATGGTCTCAGCACTCCTTTTGAGCTGGTTAGATGTAATGAGTTTGTTACAGAAAGTACTTTTGGGCTGCCCGTTTATAATTGGTTAGAGATTGACGATTTAAATAAAAAACTGCAGAATTGGGTATTGAAAAATCAGGAAAACAGCAAAACTTCAGTATTCGTTGGATATTCACTTGGAAAGTCCCAACGAATTATGAAAGCTGTAGAAGGATTAGGCAAAATATATGTTCATTATTCTATCGGGAAGTTAAATGAAGCCTTTGAAAATGTAGGAATAGATCTTCCCGAATATACCATTGCCGATTTTAAAGAACGTCCAAAAGAAATGGAACATGAAATTGTCATTGTTCCTCCCCCTTTGCTGGATAGTAATATAATCAAAAAAATCCCCGATTCTGCCACTGCAATATGCTCAGGATGGATGCAGGTTCGAGGAGCCAGACGATGGCGAAGTGCCGATGCAGGTTTTGCCATGAGCGATCATGCCGATTGGAAAGGACTTCTGCAAACTGTAAAAGCTACAGAGGCTGAACTCGTACACGTTACCCATGGACAGACAGAAATATTTTCAAAATATCTGAACGAAATTGGAATTAACGCAGATGTGATAGAAACGCTGTTTGGTGAAGATGAAGAAGTATCTGAAAAAGAAACTATTGAAAATCCAGAGCTATGAGACATTTCGCAGATCTTATCAACGCTTTGGAAACCACCAATAAAACCAATGCTAAAATTGTTGCCATCATTGATTATCTGGAGCGTGCTCCGGATGAAGATAAGGTATGGTTTATTGCTCTATTTACAGGAAAAAGACCCAAAAGGAATGTCAATACTAACTTGATGAAGGAATGGGCATTGGAAATTACAGAACTTCCTTTCTGGCTCTTTCAGGAAAGTTATTCCTCAGTCGGAGATCTTGGAGAAACAATTTCTTTGATTCTTCCACCACCGGAAGAAAAGATTGAACGAAGCCTTTCCCAATGGATGAAGGATATTATGGCGTTAAAGGAGAAAAATGAGACAGAAAAGAAAGAATTTGTGCTCCATTCATGGAATGGTCTGGATTATACAGAACGTTTGATTTTCAATAAATTAATAGGCGGAAGTTTTAGAATCGGTGTATCAGATAAGACGCTGATTAATGCATTGAGTAAATTTTCAGGTCAGGAATCCAGTACATTGACCCACAGTTTAATGGGGAAATGGCAGCCTGATGAAGTTTCATTTAAAGAATTAATTTCCGCTGAAAATATAAATCCTGATAATTCCAAACCTTATCCTTTTTGTCTGGCTTATCCACTTGAAAAGCAATTGGAAGAATTAGGAAAACCTGATGAATGGCTGGTAGAATATAAATGGGACGGCATCCGTGGACAGATCATCCGGAGAAATGATGAAGTGTTTATATGGTCCAGAGGTGAAGAATTAGTCACTGAACAGTTTCCTGAAATTGCGGAAGTTGTAAAAGCAATGAAAGGTAATTTTGTTTTAGATGGAGAAATACTTGCGGTGAAGGAAGGTAAAGTTTTAAATTTTAATGAATTACAAAAAAGATTAAACAGAAAAACTTTAACTAAAAAAATGCTCTCGGAAATTCCAATTGAAGTATTTGCTTATGACTTATTGGAACTTGAAAATCACGATGTAAGAGATAAGCCAGTGTCAGCCAGAAGAGCTATGCTGGAAGAATTACTGTTGAATGAAAAACCTGAAAACATCCTACTTTCCCAGACCATAGATTTTGAAAAATGGGATGAATTGAATGAGATCAGGGAAAATTCAAGAAGTGTGAACAGTGAAGGGCTCATGTTAAAACAAAAAAACTCACCTTACCATGCAGGCCGGAAAAAAGGCGATTGGTGGAAATGGAAAATCAACCCTTTTACCATTGATGCCGTTCTGATCTATGCTCAAAAAGGCAGTGGAAGGCGAAGTGCTTATTATACAGATTATACTTTTGCTGTAAAAAATGAAGACAAATTGGTAACTATTGCCAAAGCTTATTCAGGATTAACAGACAAGGAAATTATGGAGGTCAGCAAATTTGTAACAAAGAATGCGATTGAGAAATTTGGTCCAGTACGAACTGTAAAAGCAGAGCTGGTTTTTGAAATTGCCTTTGAAGGCATCGGTTTCAGTAACCGGCACAAAAGTGGTGTAGCACTTCGGTTTCCAAGAATTGTAAGATGGCGGAAAGATAAGACGGTAGATGAAATTGATAACCTGGAAGAAATTAAAAAATTAATACAATAACGTGACAGCTTTTGAACATACCAACGGATTTACCATCATTCAGCAATGGATGAAGGATAAGGGCATCTCCCCTTTTAAATTTCAGACTGATACATGACGGAAATTTGGGAGTGGGTATAGCGGTATGGTGGTAGCTCCTACAGGATTCGGAAAAACTTTTTCTGTTTTTTTAGCATTAATCTCGGACTTTTTAAACCATCCTGACAACTATAAAAAAGGATTGAAAATGATCTGGATCACTCCCCTTCGATCTTTATCCAAAGATATTGCTAAAGCAATGCAGGAAGCGATGGATGAGATCGGCATTGATTGGGTAGTTGGAGTAAGAAATGGAGATACAGATCCTAAAGTAAGACAGCAACAGGTCAGAAAAATGCCTGAAATTCTTGTTGTAACGCCTGAAAGCCTGCACCTTCTGTTGGCTCAGAAAAATCATGAAACTTTTTTCAGGGAGATGAAATGCATTGTTGTAGATGAATGGCATGAATTGTTAGGTTCAAAACGCGGGGTTATGGTAGAATTGGGAATATCACAACTCAGAAAGTACGTACCGAAAATGCAGATTTGGGGAATTACGGCTACCATTGGAAACCTGGAGGAAGCAATGGACGTGCTGATTCCTTATGATATTAAAAAAACAAAAATAACGGCCAAAGAACAAAAAAAGATTGATATTATTCCTGTTTTTCCGGATGAAATTGAAATACTACCGTGGGCCGGGCATCTTGGACACAAGCTTGCAGATAAAGTAGTGCCTATTATTCTTGATTCAAAATCCACCATTGTTTTTACCAATACCAGAAGCCAGAGTGAGATGTGGTATCAGTTACTTTTAGATGCTTATCCGGATTTTGCGGGTCAAATTGCCATTCATCACAGTTCCATCGATGCTCATTTAAGAATCTGGATTGAAGAAAATCTAAGTTCCGGAAAATTAAAAGCGGTTGTTTCCACTTCTTCATTAGATTTAGGAATAGATTTTAAACCCGTTGACACCGTCATTCAAGTGGGCTCAGCAAAAGGAGTCGCCAGGTTTCTTCAGCGGGCAGGCCGTAGTGGTCACTCCCCTTTTGAAACCTCCAAAATCTATTGTGTACCCACCCACTCTTTAGAATTAATCGAAGTTTCTGCTTTAAAAGAAGCCGTCAAACAAAAAGTAGTAGAACCCAGAGATCCACAGGTGCTGTGTTTTGATGTGCTGGTTCAGTTTCTCATGACTTTGGCCGTAGGAAATGGTTTTTATCCTGATGAGCTATATGAAAGGATTAAAAAAGTATATGCCTTTCAGGAAATAATGGATGAAGAATGGAAAAGTATTCTTGAATTTCTCACCACCGGTGGCAGTGTTTTAAAAAACTATGAAGAATTCCATAAAATTGAGATTATGGAAGATGGATTATATAAAGTGACCTCCCGAAAAATAGCCATGCTTCACCGGATGAATATGGGAGTGATTGTAAGTGATGCCATGCTCAAAGTTAAGTTTATTTCCGGTGGCTATATTGGAATGGTTGAAGAATATTTTATATCCAAACTGAAAAAAGAAGAGAAATTCATTCTGGCAGGAAGAACTCTTGAAGTGGCGATGATTAAAGACATGACTGTTTATGTGAGATCAGCTAAAGGAAAAGCTTTGGTTCCGAGTTATCTTGGTGGAAGGCTGCCTTTAAGTTCCGATCTTGGGCATTTTTTGAGAGAGAAACTTTCGCATGCTTTAAATCCAAAAGCTTCAGAAAAAGAATTAAAGTTCCTGCATCCGCTGCTGGTGAATCAGGAGGAGAATTCTCATATTCCAAAGGATGATGAATTTTTGGTCGAAATGATTAAAAACCGCGAAGGCTATCATCTGTTTATGTATCCTTTTGAAGGTCGTCTGGTCCATGAGGTAATGGCAGCTTTGATTGCCTTTCGAATCTCAAAACTGGTTCCTATTTCCTTTTCAATGGCGATGAATGATTACGGATTTGAATTATTCAGTGATAAGGAAATTCCGTTGAATGAAGAAAATATTCAGCAAATAGTAACCAGAGATAATCTCATGAATGATGTGATTGCCAGTATCAATTCTGCAGAAATGGCAAGGAGAAAATTCAGAGATATCGCCGTGATTTCAGGAATGGTGATTCAAAATTATGCAGGTAAGCAACGATCCAATAAATCATTACAGAGTTCGGCAGGGTTGATTTTTAAAGTGCTGGAAGATTACGATTCCAGTCATTTTTTAATCAAACAGGCCTATACAGAAGTTTTTAATATGCAACTTCAGGAACAGAGGCTCGTGGAAGCTTTTAAAAGAATTGAAAAATCCAGAATTATTTTAAAACATTCCCGTTCCTTTACCCCTTTAAGTTTCCCAATCAAGGTTGACAGTCTTAGACAGACCCTTTCCAGTGAAGGTTTGGATGCAAGAATTAAAAGAATGCTGAAGCTTTGAAACGAATTGATACATGATGATTATCAGGTCTCAACGGTAAAAAAATGTCCTTTTTATAATTAAAAGCTTTTAATAAGTTCGTAACTTAGAGTATCTCTTATAAGAGTAAAATATTAAAATAATGGCAAAATTGTTTTTGGTCCGTCACGGACAGTCACTTTGGAATCTTGAAAACAGATTCACAGGTTGGCAGGATATCGATATTACAGAAACGGGAATTGAAGAAGCAAAAAATGCAGGAATTGCCTTAAAAAAAGAAAAAATAGACATTGCCTTCACCTCAGTCTTACTCAGAGCCAAACATACTCTTTCTATTATCCTAGATGAAATAGGAAAACCCAATATCCCTATTGTCATGGATAAAGCTTTGAATGAACGTTCTTATGGAAATCTTGAAGGGCTTAATAAAGCAGAAACCGCATTGAAATACGGAGAAGAGCAGGTTCATACCTGGCGTCGGTCTTTTGATGTAGTTCCACCAGGTGGCGAAAGCCTTAAAGATACTTATAACAGGGTGATTCCTTATTTTGAAAAAGAAATTACCCCTTTGTTGAAACAAGGTGAAAATGTATTGATTGTTGCCCACGGCAATAGCCTCCGCGCACTCATCATGTACCTGGAACACTTATCTCCTGACGAAATTCTGGAAAGAGAAATTGCAACGGGAGTTCCAATCACTTATATTTTTGATGAAAAATTTCATGTAAGCAGAAGAGAGAATAATTATTATTAGAGCAATCTTTTGTAAGAAAACTTAAACTTTAACCCCAACCTTTACTTGATTCACCGTGTTTATAGCCATTAAAGAAATTATCATTCAAAATGATATCTTTATCCTTACTAATCAGCGTGCTGTATTTTGGAAAAAAGAAAAAGCCTTAATTCTTTCTGATCTTCATATTGGTAAGACAGCCCATTTTCGTAAAAATGGTATTGCGGTGGCCAATCATATTATGAAAAGTGATCTGGAAAGATTATCTGCATTGATTGAATATTTCAATCCGGAAAAGTTTATCGTGGTAGGAGACTTGCTTCATGCTGGTGACAATTCTGATGTGGATGAGTTTTGCCGATGGAGAAATCAATATCCCAGCTTGCAATTTTTTCTTATTGAGGGAAATCATGACCGTCTTTCAAAATCTTTAGAGAAAAAACTCTGTCTGGATTTTAAAGCATCTTTATTAGAATTGAGCGTATTTACATTGATTCATGATTTTGATAAAGAAAGAACCGGCTTTCAGATTACAGGTCATATTCATCCTGGAATTGTTTTAAACTCGGCGGTAAAAAGGATCAGGCTTCCCTGCTTTGCACTGAGTGAAAACCAGTTATTACTTCCTGCATTTAGTGAATTTACAGGCCTGGATACTAAAAATCTGCCTAAGAAAAGTAAGTTTTTTGTGTTTACAGATGCTGAGATCTATGAAGTTTGATTTTTCTTACAGTCAAAGAATTATCCGTTCATAAAAACGTAAAATAAATAGCAAAATATCACTTACTAATTAGTATTTTTACCCCTTAATATAAAACAATTACCATGAAAAAACTAGTTATTTTAGCGGCAAGTACTGCTATCATATTTACACTTAATTCCTGCACTTCTGAACGAGATGAGAATATTACTCCGAAAGAAGCAATCATGAAAACTGATGCTTTAAATCGACAAGGGATGAAAATAGAATCATCCACTTCTAAAATTACACCCCCCATCCAAGGTGATAATCCAGACGATACCATCGATCCAACAAAACCAGACAGACCTAGATAATAGAATCATATCATTAGCTTAGTCAAATCAACTTGTTAATTTCTTCTTTGCCTCCGTAATATGAAATTATAAGATTAAGATTTTGCGTCTGATTACAATAAATCAGGGTAGATTTTCGATCTACCCTGATTCCTTTATTACATCTTCATTTTTCTATCATAAAATAATTATTTAACTGTCTTTCTCATCTAGCCATACTACTTTTTGTACAGAAGAATGTTCCTTCCCTATAATATCCTTGTAAAGTTCCGGTCTTCTTGCTTTCAAATACCTGTATCCTCCTGCATGGGTAAGTTTTTCAGGAGTAATGACAGCTGATTCAAAACTATCTTCAAATGAATGGCATTCCGCAATAATATCACCAAAAGGATCAATAATCATAGAACATCCATTTTTAAGCTGGTCATCATCCATCCCAATTGGATTTGAAAAAATGATATAAGCTCCATTATCGTAAGCCCGTGCCGGCAACCATTTCATAAGCCAATCTCTTCCTTTCATCCCCTTGAATTCAAGTCGTAAAGAAGTAGGATCTTCTCCCCTGTTTTCCCAAAGCTGAGGATCTACAAAACCAGCTCCGGGTCTTGTTGAAGGAGTGCACATAGTAACATGAGGCATAAAAATAATATCGGCACCCAGAAGCTTGGTTGCTCTTACATTTTCAATAATATTGTTATCATAGCAAATCAGAATACCGCATTTCCATCCCAGAATTTCAAATACACAGTATTCATTACCTGGAGTAAGATGAGGATTGATAAACGGATGAAGTTTTCTGTATTTGGCTTTCAGTCCTGTTTGATCTACACATACATAAGCTTTGAAGAGGTTGTTATCCACATCTTTTTCAAAAAGCCCGGCTAGAATGACAATATTATATTTTTCAGCAATCTGCTGTAGCCTTTTAATGCTTTCTCCCTCAGGAATAAGTTCGGCAATATCCAGCAGCTGCTCTTTGGAAAGGTTTCGGGCAAAAGTATATCCTGTAATGGAGCATTCGTGAAAAGCAATCATGCCAGAACCTTCAGCGGAAGCCTGCTGAGCCAGTTTTTCTATGACAGCAAGGTTATATTTTTTATCTCCGCTTTTATTTTCAAATTGGGCAGTTGAAATTTTAATATTCATTGTTTTTTCAGCAAATCTATTGCAATCTGCCAGAGAAAAATTGTATAAAACCGACATGAGAATTATAACTCAATGAAGTTAACCGCCATTTTATTTTCCGTTTTTATATACTGTCGCGGAGTGAGTCCTATGCTTTTTTTAAATTCCCTGATCAGATGAGACTGATCCGAATAACCGGCATGATAAGAAAGTGAAGTCATATTTTCATCACTGACTCCTTGACTCATAAGACTTAAAAAGTAATGAAGGCGAATGATATTCGTATATTTTTTGGGTGAAACTCCCATATAGTTTTCAAATTTTCGCTCCAGGTGCCGTTCAGAATATCCTGTAAAATATTCCAGATCTTTTGATGAAACAGACCCTTTATGTTGAAGAATATATTGCTGAATAGCTGCTATAAGTTGATAATCAGTTCCAGTTTCTTTCGATATAAATCGGGTAAAAAAAATATTCAGATCATTAATAATCGTTAATGGATTTATTTTATCAAAAAGTTGGTCCTGGAATCGGATGAGCTTATCTTTCAATACATCTTCAACAGAAATAATCTGATTCTTAACTTCTTTTGCAGAAGTATTCAGTATCATATTTAGAAAATAAGGTTGAAAAACCACTGCTATAAAAGAAAATTTACCTTTTGAGGAAAAATCTTTATAGCTGTTCAATGTTCCATAAAAAAATGAAGCAGGTATATGCTCCTCTGAAAAATCAGAATACAGATTCATATTAGCAGACAAGATCAATCCGGTACTTCCATCAGTAAATAATCTGACATTTTTTATATCTTTTTCATGGTTTTCCAGAAAGATATAATGTCGGATAAAAGGAGCCAGATGTTTTGGTGGGGAAATCTGCATATTCAAATGTACGCAAAATTTCATCACGCATGATTTTAACTGATGTTATTGCTTGCTATGAATACATGAACCCTTTTTATTAGTGACATTCATGGTGATTAAAATAATTTGTGCCGGAATATTTTTCTTATTCTTAATAAATCTCATACCGAAAAAATACGGGTGCTTTTACAACGGCCAATAAGTAAAAAAAACTATAAAATTTATAAAACTTAAGTAAAGATACCACACTTTTCTTTCATTTGGTCAGGTATTTGAATGTTTTAATAAATACAAAAGATTCTATTTTCTGTAATAGAATTTTCTTTTTGATATTCAACCAATCACTTAAAATATAATATAATGTCAACACAAAATCTTACCCACCTCGAAGCGATCAAAAAGATTAAAGAACTGTCGGAAAATGCAAGAATATGTATGTTCTGTACAGAATTGGAAACGATACCTGTCAATTCAAGGCCTATGACCTTACAGGAAACAGATGACAGCGGGAACTTATGGTTTATCAGCAGCGGAACCAGTAATAAGAATTTTGAAATAAAAGATGATCGGAGAGTACAGTTATTTTTCATGAATAATAAAGATTCCCAATATCTTTCGGTGTATGGAAAGGCTTCTGTTTATAAAGACAAAGCCACTATAGAAGAAAAATGGTCACCTCTTGCAAAAGCCTGGTTTGACGGAAAAGATGATCCCAATGTGACAATTATCCGTGTGGAACCTAAAGAAACCTATTATTGGGATACCAAAGCTGGGAAACTGGTCAGTCTCTTTAGTTTTGTTGCATCAGCAATAACAGGTCATAAAACTAATAATGCTGATGGTGTAGAAGGAAATGCTATCATTTAAAAGATAAAAAAACGGCTCAAGAAATTGAGCCGTTGATATAATATTAATAATCTAATTTTTCACATCTTCTATAGATGCTCCAAAGTTAATATGAAGAACGTTCCCGCCAGGTGTTACTAAAGCTGGTACAGACCTTACCCCTGCTTTTTCAGCTTCTTCAATTTTCTTTTTTTCATTACCCAAATGGATAATTTCAACGTTTTCTAACCCGATAAGGCTGACAATATCATGTTCTGCACTGATGCATACAGGGCATCCTGCATGATAAAAAATGGATTTTTTCATAAGATGGTATTAATGAATAAGGGTTTGAATAATATTTCTTAATTCTTCGGTTTCTTTTTCATGCAAAGGCTTTAAAGGACTTCTCAAATTTCCACCATCTTCACCCAGAATATTCAGACCTGATTTCACAGCTCTTGGTAATCCTTTGTTGACAATGAATTTTAAAAGATCAAACTGTTGATAGAAAATAGTTTTTGCTTTCTCAAGATCCCCTTTTTCAACCGCATTATAAAGACTGATATTGAGCTCAGGGATAAGATTGGGGGCAGCTGTACACCATCCTCTTGCTCCGGCAGAAAATGCAGCCAGAGCCAAAGGGTTTGAGCCGTTATAAAAAGCCACCTCTTCTCCCAGTTCTCGCCTCAGATAATGCATCCTCTGAATATCTCCTGTACTTTCTTTAATCATGGTTACATTAGGAATTTCAAGCAGCCTTTTCAAGAGGGATGGTGACATATCTACTCCACTTGTTGCCGGATTATTGTAAGCCATAATCGGAATAGAAATTTTACGCGCTACAGCATCATAATGTGTCACAATTTCATCATCTGTGAGTTTCCAGTAGCTCATCGGAATAATCATTACGGCATCTGCTCCTGCTTTTTCTGCAAATTGAGCATGGTGAATCGTTTTCTCTGTGGTCAGGTTGGAAACCCCTACAAGAGTTGGAATTCTTCCTTTTACCTGTTGTAATGTAGCTTCTGTAACGGCTTCCTTTTCTTCATCAGACAGATAAGGCATTACCCCTGTACTTCCCAATGGAGCGATACCATGATTTCCTGAAACGATAAGCCTTTCTACCAAGTATTTGAAAAGCGGAATATCTACTTTTTCATTTTCATCAAAAGGTGTTATGGGATAAGCTATAATCCCTTTAAATGGCACATTTTTCATGTTTTATTCATTTAAAAATTTAAAATAATTTTCAGCAAAAATGTTTTAACCACTAAGAGAGATTTCATTTTAAGTAAAATTTCATTTTGAAAAAGAAAATCATATCCATGATCAATAAAATCAACCAAAATCATCTCTTAATGGTTAAAAGCATAGGTATTAAAGGTCTCTGCCCTCTTCTTCTCTCAGAGCAACACCTAAGTTTTGTAATTGAGGAGCATTTTCACAGGCAATGTATTTTGCAGGCTCGGTATCACTTAAGTTTTGATGCTTATGCCATGCCCATGAAGGAATATATACTGCATCTCCTGCTTCCCAGTGTACTCTTTCATCCTCTACTTCTGTCCAGCCTTTTCCTTCAATGACAAATAATACGGTTTCATAAGTATGACGATGTCTGTTCGTTTGTTGTCCGGGAGTTAATCCTCCAATGGTCATACTGACATTCTTACTCGGAAGATCGACAAAGAAAACAGGATGTTTCCTTTCTGTTGAAAACTGATTGTGCTCTCCTGCATTTTCTACATTTTTATGAATTAAATGGCTTGGTTTTACATACTTTGGTCTTGCAAACGTTTCGTGAAAGTCTTTTGAACTGAACTGTTTTTTGTCCATAATTTCTAAAATTTTAAAGTTTTGTGCTTTATTGCATGACAAAATTATTTTATATTTGGACTGTTTAAATGATTCAGTTTTTATATAAATAGATAGTCCAGATGTTAAGACCTTGGAAATTAGAATTTGAAATCGATAAAAAGCTTGATAAAGCCGTGTATTTACAAATAGCAGATACCATTATTGCTGATATCCGTTCAGGAAGGCTGAAGCCCGGGGATGCCCTTCCGGGAAGCCGGAATCTGGCAAACATATTGAAAATTAATAGAAATACAGTTGTAGAAGCTTATCAGGTTTTAATCAATGAAGAATGGGTAATTTCTAAAGAAAGAAAAGGGATTTTTGTCTCAGATCAGCTTCCTGCTTTACATGAAAATAGAACAGAAAAAAGGTTTGCTGCGTTGGAAAACCCCACAATGGCTCATGGGGGTATCATTAATTTTGATGATGGTCATCCGGACAGTAAAATTGCTCCTGTCACTGAATTGGCAAGAGCCTATCGCCAGATTTTTGGAATAAAAGCAAAATGGCAGATGATGGGATATGGAAATGAGCATGGAGATATAGAATTCCGGAAAATGATCTCTCAAATGTTGAATCATCAGCGCGGTATGCAGATTAATGAATATGAAATATCCATTACAAGAGGAAGCCAAATGGCGATGTTTCTGACTGCTCAAAGTCTTTTAAGTCCAGGAGACTGTGTCATTGTTGAAGATCCTGGCTACCAACCGGCATGGCAGGCATTTGAATATGCAGGAGCCAAGCTTTTCCCTGTTTCTGTAGATGAAGAAGGAATCAATGTACAGGCCATTGAAAAGCTTTTATTTCAACATAAGAATATTAAAGCCATCTATATTACTCCTCATAGACAATATCCAACAATGGTTACTTTAAGTTTATCAAGGCGTTTAAAATTGATAGAGCTAGCCAATCAACATACTATCACCATCATTGAAGATGATTACGATAATGAATTTCATTTTGGTTACCGTCCTATTCTGCCTATTTCCAGCTTTCCTGAACTCAACCATTATGTATATGTCGGAACTTTAAGCAAAGTAGTAGCTCCAGCATTAAGAATTGGATATCTGGCAACGAAAAACCAGGAATTATTACAAAAGATTGGAAGTTTAAGAAAGATTATTGATGTACATGGAGATGTTATTATGGAACAGGCCGTTTTACAGCTTATTAAAGAAGGAGCAGTGAAAAAACATATCAGAAAAGCCACAGCACATTATAAACATAAAAGAGATTTTGTCTACAGCCTTTTGAATAAGTATATGAAAGATGTTGCTGATTTTGTTTTGCCTGAAGGAGGATTAGCTTTCTGGATTGTTCCAAAATTCACATTAGATTGGGACAAGGTGGCGTCACTACTCCTAGAGAAAAACATTAAGATCATTCATCCAAAACAATACAGTAGAAATCACATTAATGGATTCAGATTAAGCTATGGTTCAGTCTCAGAAGAGCAATTGGAACAAAGCATACAGATTATTGCAGGTATCTTTTCTCAGCTTTCTCGATAGAAGGTATCGCAGATTACAAATAATACATATTTATATCCTGTTCTATCTATAATCACCTGTGTCCATCTGCAAAAATCTGTGGTTGAAAAACCGTAAAAATTAAAAATAAGTTCTCACAGATCTCACAAATAACACAGATCTTTATCTGTTTTCCCTTCTGCAAAAATTGGTGATTAAAAAACTACTACAAATATTGGCAAGAGATTAAATATCACTTCTAAAATTATACAAATAGCGCAAACAGGTGAATGTTTGCGCTATAATTTATCTGCTAATGATCCACATCGCCTGTGAAATCAGTAAGATCTGCGAAAAAAGAACTATTCTACTTCAAAAACAGCCTGAATCTCAACAGAAGAATTCACAGGAATAGAAGAAGCTCCGAACGTTGCCCTTGCGTGCTTCCCTTTATCCCCAAAAACCTCAGCCGTAAGATCAGAAGCGATGTTCATCAGATCAGCATGCTTGGTATAATCATCTTTTGTGTTGAAAATTCCCGTAAGCTGTACACACTGTTTGACTCTGCCGAGGTCGCCGCCTACAGCTTCATTAAGAACAGACAAAACATTCAGCATCGTAACTTTGGTAGCTTCTTTTACCTGTTGCTCATTAAGATCCACTCCTAATTTTCCCGGATTAAAGATTTTTCCGTCTTTTAAGGCAACCTGATTGATGAAAACAAGGTTCCCTGAACGAACAAACGGCTGATAATTTCCTGCAGGTTTCGGAACTTGTGGAAGTACAATATTTTTCTGTTTTAAAACTTCATTAAAATTTTGGTGGTTTTCAACGATGGAAGCAACTTTTTTCGGGCGTGTATCTTTTAGAGCCAATGATACTTTTGCAAAATTTCTCCCTTGAAGTTCTGCCAAAGATCTTTCTCCTTTCGTAGGACGTTCAACATCTTTCAGAGAGGCCATGGTAGTAATTCCTAGTACTGTATTTCCTTGTGGGATTGCTTTATTCAGTCCTTCGGTTCCGCGGATTCCATTAGATACCAGAACCATTCCGTGCACAGCAAGACTGTTCCAGAATGCCTGAAGAGCCAGTTCTTTTCCTGCTCCGCTTCCTGCAGACATAAAAACAGTTGCCGGAACTCCTTCCAGAGCATGATTGGTCCAAAGCTGAACAGTTTTAGATAAAAATTCACTCATTCCGGTACTGATATTTCCGAAATAAACAGGTGACCCGAAAGCAATTCCATCATAGCCGGAAAGCTCATCCACTGTTGCAACAGGAAGATTTTTCAAATTGGGATTCTCTGATGGTTTAACCAATTTGATATAGGGAGTAGCATTATTCTCACTCTCAATACCTTTAGCAATTTCCTTGGCCAATTCATAGGTTCCACCATTATCTGAATGTATAAGAACCAGTATTTTAGCTTTATTCTGTGCCATAATCTGTGTGGTGTTAAATAGTAAAATTAAAATAAAAAAAGAACATATTTTTTTCATTCTGAACAGGGTATAAATTAATAATACAAAATTAATAATGGCGTTTTTATTAAATTTGCCAAAAAATATATACAAAACGACAGCATGAAATGTGGACTGATTGAAAAAACAGAAAGCCAGTTTGTAGATACCATTGAAAAAGAAGCGTACGTATGGTGCGAAAAAGACTGGAAACATGATGACTATGAGCATGTTCATAACCGTGCTCAGTTAACTTTTGTGGAAGACGGGTATCAGTATTTCCATATTGACCAGAAGATCTATCTTGTGCCACAGCATCATGTGATCTGGGTTCCCTCCGGAAAAGCACATAAAATTACTTCCGAAGCTCAAACGGTTAATCTCATGGTTTTCCTATTCAAATCTGTATTTGAAGAAGAGTTTTATCAGAATATTCAAGTATTTGCAGTTCCACCTGTTTTGAAGGAAATGTTATTATACGCGGCAAAATGGAATCAATCTCTGGATGAAAACGAAGAACAGGATATTTTCTTTAAAGCGATTTTAAAAAGTCTTCCTAATTTCTGCAAAGAAAGTAATGGCCTTGAAATACCTATTCCCAAAGACACAAGATTAATTCCGGTTTGTAATGATATCAATTCCAATTTTAAATATAATCTGGATATTGATGCATTGGCTGCTAAGGCACAAATGTCTGTACGAAGTTTACAACGGATTTTTAAAAATGAGACAGGCATTACCTTACAGAAATACCTTCAACTGACCAGAATTTTAAAAAGTATAGAATTTATAGATACAAAGCAATTCACTTTAAGCGAAGTGGCTTACAAAGTAGGATATCAAAGTTTATCCGCCTTTACCTCATCCTATTTTGCCGTGATGAAGGCAAAACCTAAAGTGTATAAAGGTCATGGAGTTTTATCATGAGGCATATCTACTGGTTTGGATTCCGGGGATCCTTTTTCCCGGAGCCAGATTGATAAAATAACAATAGAGGCAACAGCCAGGAATTCACTCTGCCAGTTCTGAAATGATTCAAACCAAAACCTGGATTCTGAAAGATACTGTATGGCGGTGACCAGAGGTTCTTTTTTCATCCCCTGCTCAGTATTATAATTTTTTAAACTTCCGTAGAAATGTAATCCAAAAGTGATGAGAAAAAGCAATGCAAAAGCTATTGATAGTGAATGTTTATAGATTTTCAGCCAAACTCCTCCTTTTTTAACCGGCCATGGAGCTTTGGGGTGAGCTACAGGTTCTCTGTCTACCTCTTCTGCTCCTAGTAAAGATTTTGATTCACTGGAGCCTTTTTGTCGAAGTGATACTGTTAATAAAACATAAAGCATCATCTGAAGAAATTCACTTTCCCAATTTTCAAAAGTAGCCTGTATAAAATGTCCGCTATAGAAGTATTCATTGATGGCCAAAGCCGGAAATCCCTGCTCTGCCAGCTCCTTGTTCTCAGTTTTCCAACCGGTGAAAAATTGGCCTGTAAGAGAAAAGA